>VBNZ01000076.1:555-19712 GCA_005877675.1 Gammaproteobacteria bacterium | reverse complement strand
AAGCGCGCAGGAATTCTTCCTCGCTGAGCCAGCCGCGGCGCTCAACGACTTCGAGATGCATCAGGCCGATCTGGCCGACCGGGCCGCCAAACGCAAGCCAGCCGAGCTTGGCGAAATACGCGACGATTTCGCGCAACGGAATCTGCGGCTCGCGTGTGAGCTCGCTCACGCCCGCTGCACCTTGGCCGCTGCCGAACTCAAGTTTCCTCCGGCCCACCAGGGGAGATCACTTCGGGCTTGTGGTAGCGCAAGTGCGCGACGACATTGTAGACCGATACCAGCATCGGAAACGCCGTATTCATGATGCCGACCGAATCGTTCTTGCCCCAGACGAAGTAGGCAAGCTGCAGCACGCTGCCGGCGACGGACAAGTACCAGAACATCATCGGCACCGTCACTCGCTTCATTTTCTTCGTCGCGTAGGCCTGCACAAACCAGCGCGCAGTAAACAGGAATACGCCGAGAAAACCGATCAGTTTCCAGCCAGTGACGGCGACCTTGAAGAGATGAAATACATGGAGGTGAAACAGAACGTCGTCCATAGCGGCAGCCGGTGGGTTGAGCGCGCGGGTCCGCCCTCAAACCGGCAGACCCGCTAGCGCGAGGCAACGTCGGTCAGTACGGCAAGATCGATCCAGCGCACCAGAGCCTTGGCAACGTCGAAACCGGCCTCGATGGCCAGCGCTGCGCCGATCGCATGGGCCATATCAGCGCCGGCGCGCAGCTGCGCCAGCGCTGCAATCTCCGCCGCGCCGGACATCACGACTTCGACCCGCCAATGCGGCCGCACGATCAGTGCGCACTCGCCGTAGCCGCGTGAAGGCAACCGGTCCGAAGATCCCGGCTGATGTGCAAGCCAGATGCTCGCAACCCGATGACGTGACTCGAACCAGGCAACCGCCGGGTGCAGCGCGAAACGCGCGGCGAGCAATTCCGCCGGCGCCAAGCACGCGACGCATTCGCGCGCGAGCGCATCGGCATCCGCAGCGTAATGCGCGCGATGCACCGCCCACTCCAGTGCGGCGACGTCGCCGAGATAAGGCAGCGTTTGCGTGGGCTCGAATCGCGCGATGAATTCGGCGAATTGCGCGCCGAACACGTTGAGGTCGCCGCTCGTGCTTGGGTGCGTGTGTCCGTACGCGCGCGCGAGCCCGGAAAAAAACTCATTGCCGACCAGCGCGCCTACTACCGGAAAGGCGTGGGTAAGCGCCTTCTCCCACGCCGCTGCGACGTTGCCGCGATAAAGCGCAAATCGATCCAGCGCGCGTGCACCCGATTCGCGAAAAACGGGCGCAAGCGCAGCGAACCGGTGAATGTCGATCAATGCCGCGGCAAAATCAGCTTGCAGACGTTCAAGCTGCATATGCGGACCCGCCCGAAATGGCGTCATAGCGCTCAGCCGCTTGCGACGCTTCGTCGAGCAACACGTCGAGCGCAGGTATATCGGTATCCCATTCTATCAACGTAGGCACGGGGCCAAATCGCCGCAGCGCGCGCTCATACAGCGTCCACACCGCGTTCGCAACGCGATCGCCGTGATGATCGATCGTCGCCAGATCAGTGACGAGATGTCCGGCCAGATGAATCTCGCCCACGTGCATGGGCGCGATCGCATCAATTTGCGTCGCGGCATCGCCACCGTGGTTGCACTGGTTCACATACAAATTGTTGACGTCGAGCAAGATGCCGCAGCCGCTGCGTGATGCAAGTGCATTGAGGAAACCGGCTTCGTCGTAATCGTCGCCAGCAAAGTGCAGATACGTAGATATGTTCTCGATCAGTACCTCCCGCTGCAATACGTCCTGCATCTGTGCGACGCGCGCGCACATCAGCGTGAGCGCCGACTCGCTCAGCGGTAGCGGCAGCAGATCGTTGAATGCGTGTCCGCTCCCACTGCCCCAACACAAGTGCTCGGATACCAATATCGGCTCGATACCTCGCACGACCTTGGCGACGCGCTGCAGATGCTCTAACGAGTAGCCCGCGACCGAGCCGAGCGCAAGACCGACGCCATGCAGACTGATCGGATAGGTTTCGCGCAGGCGGGCCAGCACATGCAGATCGTAGCCGCCGTCGCCGAGATAGTTTTCGGTGTGCGCTTCGAGCCAGCCCGTACAGCGCTCGCGTGTGAGCAGTTCGCGATAGTGAGGCACGCGCAAGCCGATGCCGACACGCAGCGCAGCGCGATTCGACTCGATTGTAGGCGGCACCGGCGCATGATGCATTTGTATACCTTGCCATACGGTGGCAGCTGCTGCCAGCTGCGGCTTCAGCCGGTGCGCGTTAGACAGCTTGCGATCGAAATCCTTACAGCTGGTGGGGAAAAATTTCGCCGCGCACGCAAAGTAAGGAAATCGACGCGCTCGCGTCCAATCCGCGAACTGCACCATAAGGCGCACATCGCAGCGCGCCACGCGGGAGGAACGCAATGGCAACATCCAGACCACGCATCGTCATCGTCGGCGGCGGCTTCGCCGGCGCAAAACTGACGAGGCTGCTACAGAAACGTGCAAGGTTCGCCGACGTCACACTGGTGTCGGAGGAAAGCTATACCACGTTCAACCCGATGCTGGCCGAAGTCGTCGGTGCGACCGTGTTTCCCGAACACGTCGTGGCGCCGCTACGCGAAACCGTGGGCCACGCACGTTTCGTTATGGGCACGGTCGGCGATGTCGACTTCGCCGGCAAGCGCCTTCGCTGCGACACGCTCAAGGGCAGCGTCGATCTCGACTACGACCATCTCGTACTCGCGTTTGGCAACCGCGCGCGCGTCGACCTGATTGCGGGCATGGCCGAACACGCGGTCGTACTCAAGACCGTCGGCGACGCAATGCATATTCGCAACCTGGTATTGCGCCGACTCGCCCAGATCGAGCTCGAAACCGATCCAGGACTGCGCCGCTGCCTCGGGCACTTCGTCGTCGTCGGCGGCGGGTTCTCTGGCGTCGAAGTCGCTGGCGCCGTCGCCGACAGTCTGCGCGAAATCCGCCGCTACTATCCCGGCGTCAGGGCTGAGGAGCTGCGCGTCACCCTGCTGCAGAACGTCGATCGCCTGCTCGTGGAGTTGCCGGCGTCGCTCGGCGAAGCCGCAGAACGCTCGCTGAGAAAACGCGGCGTTGCCGTGATGACGATGACAGGCGCCACGGCGGTCGGCGCGCGCGAACTGACGCTCAACGACGGACAGGTACTCAGCGCGGCGACGACGATCTGCACGATAGGCACGATGCCGAACGCGCTGGCCGCGCGCCTGACCGCGCTCGCGACCGAGCGCGGCAGGATCGTTTGCAACGCCGATCTCTCGGTCGCCGGAATTGATGATATTTGGGCGATCGGCGACTGCGCCCTGATCCAGAACGGTGCGGATGGTTTCGCGCCACCGACTGCGCAGTTCGCCGTGGCCGAAGCGAAACACCTGTCTGGCAATTTGATCGCGCGCATACAGCATCGCGCCACCAAGCCGTTCGCGTATCGCGCACGCGGCATGATGGCGACGGTCGGCCATCTCAAGGGCGTCGCCAGTGTCTTCGGGATCGATCTCAGCGGTCTGCCCGCATGGCTGCTCTGGCGTGCGTATTACTTGTGTCAGATGCCGACGCTGGGCCGCAAGTTGCGCATCTTCGTCGAGTGGAGCTGGGGCATGTTTTTCCCGCCCGACATCACGCATTTTCGTTTCACCCGCAGTCACGATCTGCTCGAAAGCGATCGCGCCGGCGTCATGCCGTCGCGCTAACCCTACCTCCTACAGGACCATCGGAATGCAATTGAAAAACAAGACCGCACTAATTACCGGATCGACCAGCGGCATCGGTCTGGGCATCGCGCGCGCATTCGCGCGCGAAGGCGCTAACATCGTGCTCAACGGCTTTGGCGACGCCGGCGAAATCGAGTCGCTGCGCGCCGGCATCGAACGCGAATTCAGCGTGCCGGTGCGCTACGACGGCGCCGACATGAGCCGTGCCGACGCCATCGAAACGATGATGGCGAAGGCTTTCGCCGAATTCGGCAGCGTCGACGTGCTCGTCAACAACGCAGGCGTTCAACACGTCGCACCGATCGAGGAATTCCCGCTCGCGAAATGGGATGCAGTCATCGCGATCAACCTCAGCGCCGCGTTCCACACGATCCGCCTCGCGCTACCGCAGATGAAGGCGCGCAAATTCGGACGCATCATCAACGTCGCCTCCGCGCACGCCCTGGTAGCGTCGCCGTTCAAGAGCGCCTATGTCGCAGCCAAGCATGGCATCGCCGGATTGACCAAGACGGTTGCACTCGAAGGCGCCGAGCATGGCGTCACCGCAAACGCGATCTGTCCCGGCTACGTGCTGACGCCGCTGGTCGAGAAGCAGATTCCTGACACTGCCAAGGCGCGCGGCATCAGCGAAGCGGCGGTCGTCCGCGACGTGCTGCTTGCTGCGCAGCCGACCAAGCAGTTCGTGAGCGTCGAGCAGGTCGCCGCGCTCGCACTCTATCTCGCCAGCGACGCTGCAGCGTCGACCACCGGTACTATGATTCCGGTCGACGGCGGCTGGACGGCGCACTGACATGGCTACGCGCAAGAAGTCATCTACACGCAAGGCTATCAACCTGGCCCTGCAAGGCGGCGGCGCGCACGGCGCGTTCGCCTGGGGTGCGCTCGACACGCTGCTGGCGGATGGTCGCATCGACATCGAAGCGATCAGCGCGACCAGTGCCGGCGCAATGAACGCCGTGGTGCTCGCTGACGCGCTGAGCGACGGCGACCGCGAGCACGCGCGCGAGCGCCTGAGCGCATTCTGGCGTGCGATCGCCAATGCCGGCGCCAAGTACAGCCCGGTCAAACCGTTGCGCGACTGGAGCGGACGCGCCTTGCCGGTCGAGCAATCGCCGTTCTACTGGATGTTCGACACGATGACGCGGCTGTTCTCGCCGTATCAGCTCAATCCGCTCAATTTCAATCCGCTGCGCGAGGTGCTCGAACAGCAGGTGGATTTCGAGAAGCTGCGCAAGACCCGCGGCATCAACGTGCACCTGTGCGCGACCAATGTCGAGACCGGCAGGGTGCGCATCTTCAATCGCGACGAGCTGACGCCCGATACCGTGCTCGCCTCAGCCTGCCTGCCGCTGCTGTTCCAGACGATCGAAATCGACGGCGCGCATTATTGGGACGGCGGTTACATCGGCAATCCGGCGATCTTTCCGCTGATCTACGGTTCGCAAAGCCGCGATGTGGTGATCATCCATATCAATCCGATCGTACGTCCTGGCATACCGAAGACCGCGCCTGAGATCCTCAACCGCATCAACGAAATCAGCTTCAATTCTTCGCTGATGCGCGAGATGCGCGCGATCGCTTTCGTCACGCGGCTGATCCAGAGCAAAAAGGTCAAGGCCTCGGAGATGAAACAGATGCTGATTCATTCGATCCGTGACGACGAAGCGATGACCGCGCATTCGGTCGCTTCAAAACTGAGCCCGGACTGGGATTTCCTGTGCCAGCTCAAGGACAGCGGCGGCGCCGTCACGGAACGCTGGCTACGCACGCATTTCGACGACCTCGGGCAGCGCTCGTCGGTCGACCTCGAAGCGGAATTCCTCTGAATCCGCATCGTCCTTTATACATTTGGAGATTTTGCATGAACCGCCAACAGATTCTTGCGAGCGCCTCGATGCCGATCGCGAGTCCGACCTATCCCCGCGGACCGTATCGTTTCGTCAACCGCGAATATTTCATCATCACCTACGAATCCGATCCGCAGGCGATCCGCGACGCCCTGCCCGAACCGTTGGAGCCGGACGGCTCCAACACCGTGCTATATGAATTCATCCGTATGCCGGATTCCGGCGGCTTCGGCGACTACACCGAGTCGGGTATCGTGATTCCGGCGAAATTCGGCGACGAGCACGTCAATTTCACCGCGCAGATGTATCTCGACTGCGATCCGCCGATCGCCGGCGGCCGCGAAATCTGGGGCTTTCCGAAGAAACTCGCAACGCCGCGCCTCGGCATCGCGCACGACACGCTCACCGGCCGCCTCGAATACGCCGGCCAGCCCGTTGCGATCGCGACGATGGCATACAAGCATCAGAGTCTGCGGCACTGTCCGGAGGACCCGGCGCGCTGCGATTTCCATGCGCTCGAACACAAGCTCGGCAGGACCCAGGTCAATCTCAAGCTGATTCCACACGTCGACGGCTCGCACGCGATCGCACAACTGGTTGCGTACAACCTCACCGACATCACGATCAAGGGCGGTTGGCTGAGCCCGGCGCGCCTGCACCTGATTCCGCACGCGAACGCGCCGGTGGCCGACCTGCCGGTGCGCCGCATCGTGGAAGGACGGCACTTTGTCGCCGACCTGAGCTTGCCGTATGGGCGCGTATTGCACGATTATCTGATGGAGCCCGTCGCATCCGCGCTGCCGAGTTTGCGCAGGCGCGAGCAGATCGCAGTGATGGCCGACTGACATGACAAAGCGGCAGACAACGTGAACACACGCGATGCGATCAACGCCGGCGTCATGCTCGCGGTTGCGGGCGCAATGATTGCCGCGGTCGCGGCGAGCATGCGTCACAGCGCGCAAGGTTCGGTCGAGCGCGAACGTTGCTATGGCATCGTGCGTGCAGGCGCGAACGATTGTGCCAACGCGGTCCACTCCTGCGCCAAGCAGGCGGCAGCCGATTCGGACAAGCGCGAATGGATCGCCGTGCCGCGCGGCACGTGCCAGCGTCTTGCCGGAGGCATGATGGACGAGCGTACGCTGCCGTGATCAAGCGCCTGCTTGCGCGCATGCGCTCGCTTGGCGCGCACATGCCTCAGCCGCCGCGCGTGCTTGAAGAAATCGCACGCAGCCAGCGCGAGTCCGAAGTCTGGGTCGGCGCGGCACAGATCGTCGTGATAGCACTCGCCGCATTGGCGTACGTCATCGCACCGCGCGGCTTCAGCCTGGACGCGCCGATCGCCGCGTTGCCGCTTGGCCTGGTCACGCTGGCGCTGCTGATCGCACTGCGCGGCTGGTACGCCTACAGCCGCCAGCTCACGCCGCTCGTGCTCGCCGCATCGGTGATCGCCGAAATGACGGTGCTGTTCGGCATGCTCTGGGGCTTCACCTCGCAATACGAAACCACGCTGTCGATTGCGTTGAAGAATTCCCTGTACGCCGCGATCTTCGTGCTGATCGCGTTGCGCGCGTTGCGCTTTGAACCGATCTGGGTGTGGCTATCCGGACTCGCCGCCGCATTGGGCTGGAGCGTGCTTGCCGGCGCGGCATGGCTTGCCGCCGGTCCCGGCGGGCGCACCTGGGACGCCGTCGTCGCAGCGAGTACCGGGCGCATTCATGCCGGCGATGAAGCGGTCCGCGTCGGCGCGATTCTGCTCGTCACAGCATTGCTTGCAACCGCCCTCGTGCGCGCGCGCCAAACGCTTGCGCGCGCAGTGCAGGCAAGCCAGTCGGCGGATGCGCTGTCGCGCTTTTTCGACAGCGAAGTCGCCGACCAGATCACCACGACTGATCTTGCGCCGATGGCCGGCCAGAGCATGATGCGCGAAGCGGCGATCATGTTTACCGACCTGCGCGGCTTTACCAAAGCCTCGGCCACGTTGTCGCCGGCCGAACTGATTGCGCTCATTGGCGACTATCAGAACGCGGTCGTGCCGGTTGTGCGCGCCCACGGCGGCAATATCGACAAGTTCATGGGCGATGGCATTCTCGCCAGCTTCGGCGCCGTGCGCGCCTCGACCACTTACGCCGCGGATGCGCTGCGCTGCATCGAAGCGATCCTGCAAGCATCGCGCGCGTGGGCGCAGACGCGTGCGCAACACGGACTGCCCGCGCTGGGCATCGGCATCGGCGTCGCGCATGGTCCGCTGGTGTTCGGCATCATCGGCGTCGAGCAACGGCTCGAATACACGGTGATCGGCGAAACGGTAAATCTCGCGGCCAAGCTCGAAAAGCACAACAAGGCCGAAGCCGCGGCGGCCTGCGCTACGGCCAGCCTGATCGAACTGGCGAAGCTTCAGGATGCGTATGCGGCTCAGCTCCCCTGCGAGCTGCGCTTGCGGCGTAGCGTGAGCGGCGTCACTGAGCCAATCGACCTCGCCGTCTGGCCGACATAGTTTTTATGCCGCGCGATTTGGCTATCATGGTCGCCGCGGCCATGACCCTCGCCGCCCGGGGAAGCAAATGACGCACGAAGGCATCGCGGCCAAACCGTCGATCGAATTTCAGGCGCTGGCGGAGCACCGCACTTATCTGCTCAAAATCGCACGCTTGGAATTACGCGACCAGCATCTTGCCGAAGACTGCGTGTCGGACGCGATCACGCAAGCGTACGAGAAGCGTGCCTCATTTCGTGGCGACAGCTCGCTGCGCACCTGGCTCACCACGATCCTGAAAAACCGTATCGTCGATCTGCTGCGCAAACAGTGGCGCGAGGAACCGCTCGACGCGCCGGCCGACGAGGAGGGTCACGAATTCGACCGCTTGTTCGACGCCAAAGGCCATTACCTTGATCGCCCGAGCAACGTTGATGACCCCGCGCAGCTCGCCCAACAGGACGCTTTCCTCGCCGCCGTGCAACGCTGCGTCGAGAAGCTGCCCAAACGCACAGGTCAGCTGTTCGTCATGCGCGAAGTGCTCGGCAGCGACACCGCCGAGCTGTGTAAGGAATTGCAGATCACATCGTCCAACGTCTGGGTACAACTTTATCGCGCACGCATGATGTTGCGGACCTGCCTCGAACAAACTGGATTCGGCCGTGCGCCTACTGCTGGCTAGACACAAGATGCTAAGAATCACCTGCCAGCACGCCTCACGCCTGCTCTCGCAACAAGAGGACGCGCCGCTGCCGTTCGGCAAGCGCGTGCGCCTGCGTTTGCATCTCGCCGTATGCGATGCCTGCAGCAATGTCGCGCGGCAGTTTGCCGCGATCCGGCTCGCGCTGCAGGATTGGCGCGAGCGGGATTGACGAGAACCGGCTCTGTCCCGAGAGCTGCTGCGGCAACCGCCTGCTATGCCCGCGCCGAGGGCGCACCCTGTTTTCGCTTATCCCCTACAGCCCCAGAGGAGGCTGCGCGCAAAAGGCGGCGGAAAGTGGGGCATTCCATATGGCTCCGCGCAGGACAGGCGGCGGCATGCAGCAGACCATCGCGCACGGCGCTCAATTTGCGGATTTTTCTTTGCAGTTCCTCGGCCTTGGCGGCGAGCATGCGTCGGTCGATGCGCGGCCGGCCATCCGGCGCGAACATTGGCGCGATTTGTTCGAGCGTAAAGCCGGCGGCGCGGCCCAGCGCGATCAGCGCCAGTCGTTCCAGCACGCCGACGTCGAATTGGCGCCGCAGCCCCCGCCTCCCGATCGAAGCGATGAGCCTCTTCTCTTCATAAAATCGCAGCGTCGAGGCCGGAACGCCTGATCGACGCGATACTTCCGCGATATCCAATTCGCTCATCCGCTTGACCTCAAGTCGACTTGAAGTGGCACGATGCCGTCTCCGCCGCTCAAAGGCAAATCAATGGAGACTTGTTATGGATCTCGCCCGACAGATCACTGTAGAGCAGACGACGCTCTGGAACGGCATCGCCGGACTCGCCTGGGTCGACGCACAGGCGTTGCTCGACCAGATGTTCCGACCCTTTGAGGAGCTGCTGGTCGCCGCAGTCGCCGCAAATGCGAACAGCGTACTCGACGTGGGCTGCGGTACCGGCGGCACTACGCTCGCCATCGCGCGATCGCTTGGCGCAAAGGGCCACTGTACTGGCATCGACATCTCGCAGCCGATGATCGCGGCTGCGCGTGCGCAGGCCCGACGCGAGGGGGCCGCCGCAGACTTCATCCGTGCGGACGCGCAAACCTACGCGTTTGAACCGGCAAGTTTCAGTACGATCATTTCGCGCTTCGGCGTCATGTTTTTCGACGACCCGGTGAGGGCCTTTGCGAACCTGCATCGCGCTGCAAGAAACGATGCTGAACTGCGATTCATAGCTTGGCGAAGCGCCGACGAAAATCCGTTCATGACCGTCGCTGAGCACGCTGCGAGACCGTTGCTGCCGAACATCCCTGAGCGCGTGCCGGATACTCCGGGACAGTTTGCCTTCGCCGACCCACATCGCATCGATCGTATCCTGTTGGAGAGCGGCTGGGCAAAGATCGATATTCGATCGATCGACGTGCCTTGCCACTTCCCCGCGCGAGAGCTGGTTCGCTACTCCACTCAGCTTGGCCCGCTCGGCCGGGTTCTGCATGAGGCGGACGAGGGCCTACGCACTCAAGTCGTCGCAACGGTGCGCGCGGCCTTTGATCCCTTTGTGCACGGGGATCAAGTTCGTTTCAATGCGGCCTGCTGGATGGTTAGCGCACAAGGCGTTCGCTTGAGGAGCGCCAACGCGCGCAAATGAACCTCATCACAGCTTGCTGGGCCTCAGATGAAGTTCGGCGGGATTGTGGCGCGCGGTCTAGCGCTTGGCCAGCCAGTCGTGAATCGCTGTCGGCACCTCGCGTTGCGCGCGGCCGGAGACGTAGATGCCGATGTGACCGCCCTTGAACGCGAGCTCGGTATAGTCGTCGTTGCCGGTGCGGCCGCGCAGCGCGCGCGATGCGTTCGGCGGCACGAGATGATCCTGCTCGGCGAAGATATTGAGCACGGGCGCGCTGAGGTTTTTCAGATCGACCGATTTATCGCCGATCTTGAGGCCACCTTCGATCAGCCTGTTGGCCTGATAGAAATCCTTGATGAACTGACGGAACGCTTCGCCGGCCTGGTCGGGGCTGTCGAAAATCCACTTTTCCATGCGCAGAACATTTTCGAGCTCGGCCTTGTCGTCGAGTATGTCGACGAGGCCAATGTACTTCTGCTGATTCAGGCGCACGGGCTTGAGCATCAGATAACACCAGTTCATCAGATCGGCCGGCACATTGCCGAGCGTATCGACGAACAGATCGACGTCCATGCTGCGCGTCCAGCGCGCGAGCATATTGTCCGGCGTGTGGAAATCGACCGGCGTCACCATCGTGATCAGGTTGCGGATCTTCTCCGGATAGATCGATGCAAAGCACAGGCTGAACGCGCCGCCCTGGCAGATGCCGAGCAGATTGATCTTCGACAACTTGTGACGCTTCGCGATCACCTCGACACAACGCTTGATATAGCCGTTGATGTAGTCGTCGAGCGTGAGATAGCGGTCGGAAAAATCCGGATAACCCCAGTCGATCAGATAGACGTCTTCGCCGAGCGCAAGCAGGTTTTTGACGAGCGAGCGATCGTCCTGCAGGTCGACCATATAGGGGCGGTTTACCAGCGCATAGGCAATAAGAATCGGCGTCTTCGCAGTCGGCTTGTTCACGCCCTTGAAGCGGTACAGCACGAGCTTGTCCTCGCGATAGACCTCTTCCTTGTCGGTTGCGCCGTAATCGACTTCGTCGAGTTCACGCAACGTCTTCAGGCCCGCGGCGAGCTTCTGCTGGAACCGTGCGGTTTCCTCGAAGGCCTTCTGCGGTGAGATGCGGATCGGATTCATGGCGTGTGCTCTGCGTTAGGACTTGCGTGATTTCTTGCTTGCGCGTTCGACCTTGGCCGGCTTCGAAAGGCGGGCTGCGACAGCCTTGAGGCGCGGTTTGGCGCTGGTGCGCGCGACGCGACGACGCATCGCGGCGATTGCATCGCCAAAGGAGGCGCGCGGCTCATCTTTGCCCGCCTTCGCCTTCGTCGTCGCTTTGGGATGAACCACGGGTGGCGGCTCCGGCGCTACGTGCTTCGCGGCCTTGTGCGCGGCGCGAGCGGGCGCGATGCTCGCCTTCACCGCAGTTTTCGCCGCTACCGTGGGTTTCTTCGCAGCGGTTTTCTTTGCAGCGCCTTTCTTTGCTGCGGCTTTTTTCTTCGTCACGGGCTTCTTTGCCATTTGCGACGGTTCCGGCGCGACCACGCGCCCAGCCGTCGCGCGCGTATGCGGCCGCGACATCGCGGCCTTGAGCTCGTTCACTTCGAACTGAAGGTCGACCAGCTGCCGCTCGAGTTCGGTGTCCGCAGCGCGTGGATCGACTTCGCGTGTCGCGCGAAGTTCGCGGCGCAGATCGTGCAGCCGCTGATGCACGCTGTTCAATTCTGTGCGCGTCGGCATGCCCAGATCGGTGCCGATGCGTTCAACCTCCGCCTGCACCTGCGCGCGCATGCGCATCTGCGTGTTGGCGAGTTCACCGTAGGCTTTGGCGAATTCGTCGGACAGCGCGACTTCGGCATAGGCTTCCTCGGCGGCATCGACCCACAAGTCGTAAAGCGCACGCGGCGAATCGATCGCCCGGCCGGGTTCGCTGCGTTCGGCAAGCTTGTCTTCGAGCAGCGCAAAGCCACGCTCGCTCGCCTTGAGCAGCAGGGCGTTGTAATTGCGCAGCGCCTGCTGATAGTCGACAAACGCGACCGCGGTGCGCTGATAGTGTTCCTGGTGCTCGCGCGCGTAACCGAACGCCGGCGCGCGCAGCCATGACAGGCCTTCCTGCTTGAACTGCTGGATGAATGGCGCGAACGCTGCCGGTATTTCGCCGAAGCCGCTCGCACCCTGCCCCGCGATATCGCGCACCGCCTTGACGAACGGATTGTTCGCGAGCGAGGCGTCAAATCCCGGCATCTCCAATCCTGCAGCCGGCGTGAAGCTGCCGCGCATCGCCTCGAACCAGTTCTTCGCGGCACTCGTCTCGCCCGCAGCACCGCTTGCGCCCGCACCGAGCATGCCCTTGATCATCGCGATGTAGCTCTTGCCGCTCTCGATCAGTCGCTCGACCGTTTCGCCTTGCCTCGACGCACCCGCGAACAGGCGCGACCACTGTTCCAACCCTTCGTGCCATGGCGGCATTCCCGGCATCGCGGCCGGCGAAGGCACCGCAAACGGCGATGCCGCAGCCGACGCATACGGCGCCTTCTGCGCGAGTTCCGACCAGGCCGTGAGGTATTGGCGCTGCAGCGCCTCCCAATCCTTGACCCAGTCGTTGACGGGCTTGTTGTCGCTCATGCATGCATCTCCAGGTTCGCTTGGGATGCTAGCACGCGTATTGGAAACGCAAAACCACGTGCGCGGGCAGCTTTGGAGTTTGAAGTCAGAGCCGTTTCGACGAACCCGACATGGACCTAAGCTGGCTACGCCCTACGGATTTGATCGCGGGTCGCAACGCTTGCTCTGCGAACAGTAAGCGAAAAGGATCGTTTCAGCGATTTGCTGCAGCGATGGCCGATTCGATCGCGCATGCCAGCTCATCCATCAACTGATAGCGTCGCCGGTATTGCGCGCGCTTGTTCGAAGGGATTTCCGCGGACGACTTGAGCGGCGTCATATTGCCGAGGTCAAACATTCCGCCAGTGACTGGTGTGCCGCCGTGATCGCTCCAGATCTCATCGTAGGAAATGCGCACCTTGTTGCTCGCACGTTTGTGCGTGAGAGCGTGCTGGGTATCGCCGATCGCCAGCACACGTTGCGCACCAAATGCCTGCGCGACCGCGCGGATTGCGTTGATCAGCAGAGAAAACGGGCGCAAGCCGTACATCGACTTGGTCAGCGTCCGAAAAATGTTGAGTCCTTCTGCATCGTGCAGGCCCTGGATGCCGCCGATCACGAGCGATTTGCCGCCATCGCCGGCGCCGCATTCACGCAGCGAAGTGACAACGAAGGTCAACGCGCAGATCAGCCTGGCGTCATCGAACAGGGCGAGCGAGATCTCCCCTTCGCGCCAGCAAATCGGCAAATGGCACAAGCGCAATTGAACCGCCGCATCTGTGTGTTCGAACGACCAGAGTGCAAGGCCCGAACGCGAATGCACGGCTTCACTCAGCAAGCGCGACGCAGAAAAAAAGCCGCCATAGTGATCCTGCAGCAGGCGCACACGCGCCGCGGTATCCAGCGCGCGCAGCACATATGTGCTCTGAATCTTGGCGTAGAGCTGCGGCATACGTGCGTCGAGTGCGCTGAAGTGCGCATCGAGAAAGCGTAGCCATTCTGTGTGGATGTGCCTATCGCGCCATGCGCGCACGACATAGCGCAAGCGCTTGAGCATAAGCTTGCGGCCCTGCGGAAACGCACGGCGTGCCACTGCGTAGAAACCCAACTGCCTGCTGCGTGGCGCCGGCAAAAACGCCACGCCGTCCACGGACACAAACGGACCAGCCAGCATTACGCCGGCATCCTGCTGAATGCTCACAAATCCCCCGTATCGCCCCGCCGCGCATTGCACGCACCGGGCCGCCCTGTTTACGTTTATTTGTGCGGCGGAGAATACATGAAATTACGTGTAAGTTACATTTGTTTACATAGAATAGATCACAATTTTTACGCCGAAATACCCAATTTCTCAGTGCATAGAGGCACAAAAAAAACCGGCGCGAGGCCGGTTTTTTTTTGCGTATTGAGTGAATGTTACGCCGCCGGCGCTTCCTCGTTCACTGCCTTCATCGACAGGCGAATGCGGCCCTGCTTGTCGACTTCGAGCACCTTGACCTTGACCACGTCGCCTTCCTTGAGCTTGTCGGAAACCTTCTCGACGCGCTCGTTGGAAATCTGCGAAACGTGCACGAGACCGTCCTTGCCCGGCAGGATCGTGACGAATGCGCCGAAGTCCATCAGCTTGGCGACCTTGCCTTCGTAGATGCGGCCCGGTTCGACGTCGGAGACGATCTGCTCGATGCGTGCCTTGGCGGCATTGGCGGCATCGCGGTTGACCGAGGCGATGACGATGGTGCCGTCGTCGCTGATGTCGATCGTCGCGCCGGTTTCCTCGGTGATCGAGCGGATCGTGGTACCGCCCTTGCCGATCACTTCGCGGATCTTGTCCGGATGAATCTTCATCGTCATCAGGCGCGGCGCGAAATCGCTCATCTCCGCGCGCGAAGTCGTGATGACCTTGCCCATCTCGCCGAGGATATGCAGACGGCCCTGCTTGGCCTGCGCCAGCGCGGCCTTCATGATCTCTTCGGTGATGCCGTCGATCTTGATGTCCATCTGCAACGCACTGATGCCGTCGGCGGAGCCGGCGACCTTGAAATCCATGTCGCCGAGATGATCTTCGTCGCCGAGAATGTCGGACAGCACGACGAACTTGTCGGCTTCTTTCACCAGGCCCATGGCGATGCCCGCGACCGGCGCCTTGAGCGGCACGCCCGCATCCATCATCGCGAGCGAGGAGCCGCAGACCGAAGCCATCGACGAGGAGCCGTTCGACTCGGTGATTTCCGAGACGACGCGCAACACGTACGGGAACGCTTCCATCGCCGGCTTGACCGCCTGCACGCCACGCTTGGCGAGACGACCATGGCCGATTTCGCGACGCTTCGGCGCGCCGAAGCGACCGGCTTCACCGACCGAGAACGGCGGGAAGTTGTAATGGAACAGGAACGCGTCCTTCGACTCGCCTTCCGGCGCGTCGATGATCTGCGCGTCGCGCGCAGTGCCGAGCGTGACCGTGACCAGCGCCTGCGTCTCGCCGCGCGTGAACAGTGCCGAGCCGTGCGTACGCGGCAGCACGCCGACGCGCACGCTGATCGGGCGGATATCGTCGAGCTTGCGCCCGTCGATGCGCACCTTGGTGTCGAGCACACTGTCGCGCCATATCCGCGGCAGCCCACTTCTCGGCCTCAGCGCGGCCGGCGAGCGTCTGCAGCGAGTCCTGCTTGATCGCAGCGATCGCATCGCGGCGCTGCAGCTTGTCGCGCACCTGGAACGCGTCGGCGAGCTTGCTGCCGATTGCCTCCTTGAGCGCGGCGATCATCGCTTCGTTCTTGGCGGGCGCAGTCCAGCTCGACGGCTTGGTGCCGACTTCGACGGTCAGCTCGTTGATCGCATTGATGACTTTCTGCAGTTCGCGATGACCGAAGGTCACGGCGCCGAGCATCACGTCTTCCGACAGCAGTTTGGCTTCGGATTCGACCATCAGCACGGCGTTCGCCGTACCGGCGACGACGAGGTCGAGGTCGGAGATCTTCAGCTCAGTCGCGGTCGGATTGAGCAGGTACTTGCCGTTGGCGTAGCCGACGCGCGCGGCGCCGATCGGGCCCTTGAACGGGATGCCGGCGAGCGAGAGCGCGGCCGAGGCGCCGATCATCGCGGGGATATCGCCGTCCACTTCGGGATTGAGCGACACGACCTGCGCGATGATCTGCACTTCGTTCTTGTACTCTTCCGGAAACAGCGGACGCACCGGACGATCGATCAGGCGGCTGGTCAGCGTTTCCTTCTCGGTCGGGCGGCCTTCACGTTTGAAGAAGCCACCTGGAATGCGGCCGGCTGAGTAGAACTTCTCGACGTAGTCGACGGTGAGCGGGAAGAAATCCTGCCCCTCTTTCGCCTTCGCTGCCGCGACAACGGTGACGAGCACGACCGTGCCGTCTACCTCGACCATGACGGCACCCGAGGCCTGGCGGGCGATTTCGCCCGTCTCCAGCTTGACCTGGTGATTTCCGTACTGGAATGACTTGGTTACTTTCGCCACGTTAGATTTCCTTGAATCGGTTTGCGGGGGCCAGCCCCTGGCTCGTCTCCGCGGGCGGATTGCGCTTGCGGTTTTTCGAGCCTTGGAAATGCATCATCCCGGGAGTGCCGGGATGACGGGTTGTGTTGCCGAAACTCAGCGGCGCAGTCCCAGACGCTCGATCAGCGTCTTGTAACGTTCGCCATCGCTGGTCTTGAGATACTGCAGCAAGCTGCGGCGCTGGTTGACCATCTTGAGCAGGCCGCGACGCGAATGATGATCCTTGTCGTGGTCCGCGAAATGCTTGGACAGATGTTCGATGCGGGCAGACAACAGGGCGACCTGCACTTCCGGCGAGCCAGTATCGTTGGCCGCGCGCTTGTAATCCGCAATGATCTTGCTGGTTTGTTCGACTGAGAGAGACATGATGCTACCTTTGATGTTACGTACGGCGCGGATCAGCTACATCGGCACGATGCCGGCAAGCGCGATCAGCGTCAGGAAGATTCCGATCGAAATCGGAACGATGAAATAAAGCTTCTTATTGTAACCGGTTCTTGCGCAAAATGCTGCGCTGCAATCAGCGCGCAGCCCGGCCTGGGCGACAGCCGCGCACTCAAGCTATACTCTGCTTGAGGATAATTCGACACCCTCTTGATTGAGCGAGTATTTTTTTGCGGTTTGCACTATGCCGCCGGGCTATTGAAGCCGCGCTTGACGCGCACAAAGCCGCGTGAGTCGACTTCAACCAACGCGACCAGGCGACCCTCGGCGTCGGTCGCACGGCACAACGGCAGATCATGCAGCTCCGCTCGGGACAGCTGCTTGCCCTGGCGCAGCCACAACGATTCTTCTTCGTTCAGTGTCAGCAGCGGCAGCGCCGTAATGCCTTGTTCGAGCGGCAGCAAAAGTGCATCGAGCGCATCGGGTTGCGAGCGGACGAGCTCCTCCAGCTGCGTCAGCGTCGACATCGCAGGTTCGCGAAACGGCTCGACCCAGAGTCGGCGCAAGGCTGTCAGATGCGCGCCACAACCGAGCGACTCGCCGAGATCGCGCGCGAGGCTGCGCACGTAGGTGCCCGAGCCACATTCGACGTGCAGTTTGAGCATGTCGCCCGAGTGTTCGATCAGATCGAAGCGAAACACCTCGACCTCACGCGGTGGCACCGCAACCTCTTCGCCGCGGCGTGCGCGTTTGTACAGGGCGACACCGCCCTGCTTGAGTGCGGAGTAGACCGGCGGAACCTGTGTGATCCTGCCGCGCAGATTCTTGAGAGCCGATTCAATCGCCTGGACGCTGAGTGCGGGCACGGCACGCGTTTCGACAATTTCGCCTTCGCTATCGTCGGTGGTCGTCGTGGCACCGAGCCGGCATTCCGCAGTGTAGGCTTTGCGCGAGCCAAGCAGATGACCCGCGATTTTCGTCGCTTCGCCAAAACAGATCGGCAGCAACCCCGTAGCCAGCGGATCGAGGCTGCCGGTGTGTCCGGCTTTCTTCGCGCGCAACAGATGTCGCGCGCGCTGCATTGCCTGGTTGGAACTCAAACCCTGCGGTTTGTCGAGCAACAGGATGCCGTGGACGTCGCGAAACTCGGTTTTCTTCACGGCTTCCCGCGCAGCAGGGCCTCGATGCGTTCGCCGCGATCGACCGAGTCGTCGTACTTGAAGCGCAGTTCGGGCACGCGGCGTACGCGCATGGTCTTCGACAGCTCCATGCGAAATTCCTTGGCCAGCTCATTGAGCGCCTTCACGCCTTCCTTCGCCTTGTCCGGCAGCAGCGCCGTGACGAACACCGTGGCGACGTCGAAGTCTTTGGTGCACTCAACGTCGGACACGCTCATCGACGGCAGCGCGTTGTCGCGCACGACTTCGTGCACCATCGTGCCGATCAGGCGGCGCAGTTCGGCGGCGAGACGGTCGGAGCGAGTGAAGGAATGCGAAGGCATGGTGAAGAACCGTCAATGGTAAGGGTGAATCGTAAATCGTGCGCCTGACAATCATCGCAGACGCACTATGGCTACTTGCTATTCACCATTTACCGCTCTCATAGCGTACGCGCAACTTCGATGCGTTCGAAGCACTCGATCTGGTCGCCGGCCTTGACGTCGTTGTACTGCTTGACGCCGATGCCGCATTCCATGCCGTTGCGCACTTCGTCGACATTCTCCTTGAAGCGGCGCAGCGATTCGAGTTCGCCCTGGAAGACCACGGTGTTGTCGCGCAGCACGCGGATCGGCTTGTGTCGCTTGACCGTGCCTTCGATGACCATGCAGCCGGCGATCGCACCGAACTTGGACGAGCGGAACACGTCGCGCACCTGCGCCACGCCGATGATTTCCTCGCGAATCTCGACGCCGAGCAAACCCGATGCGACCTGCTTCACCTGATCGATCACGTCATAGATGATCGAGAAGTAGCGCAGATCCAGGCCGTTGGTCTCGATGATCTTGCGCGCGGACGCGTCGGCGCGCACGTTGAAGCCGATCACGACCGCTTTCGACGCCGCCGCGAGCGTTGCATCGGACTCGGTCAGACCGCCGACGCCCGAGGCGATCACGTTGATCTTGATCTTGTCGTTGCTGATATTGGTCAGCGCATCGCGCAGCGCTTCGGCCGAACCTTGCACATCGGCCTTGACCAGGATGTTGAGCACTGGCGTGCCTTCGCCCTGGCCCATCTGCGCCATGATGTCTTCCATGCGGTTGCCGGCGAGCTTGGTCAGGCGCGCATCGCGGCGCTTGT
>VBNZ01000076.1:0-542 GCA_005877675.1 Gammaproteobacteria bacterium | reverse complement strand
GACGCTCGTCCTGCACAACGATGAAATCGTCGCCCGCGTCTGGCACGCCGGACAGACCCAGCAACTGCACCGGAATAGACGGGCCGGCCGAATCGACCTGCGTGCCGCCTTCGTTGAACATTGCACGCACGCGCCCGTACTCGATGCCGCAGACGATGAAGTCGCCCTTCCTGAGCGTGCCCTGCTGCACGAGCACCGTTGCGACCGGGCCGCGGCCCTTGTCGAGACTCGATTCAACCACGACACCTGTGGCAAGGCCGTCCTTCACTGCGGTGAGTTCCATCACCTCGGCCTGCAGCAGGATCGAATCGAGCAGATTGTCGACGCCATCGCCGGTCTTCGCCGACACGGGCACGATCTGCACATCGCCGCCCCATTCCTCGGGCACGACTTCGTGCTGCACCAGGCCCTGTTTTACCTGATCGGGATTCGCCTCGGGCTTGTCCATCTTGTTCATCGCGACGATCAGCGGCACCTTGGCGGCACGCGCATGATTGATCGCTTCGATCGTCTGCGGCATCACGCCGTCATCCGCGGCGACA
>VBNZ01000163.1:526-4626 GCA_005877675.1 Gammaproteobacteria bacterium | reverse complement strand
TTACTTCCTTGAATGCCTGCAAAAAATGAAATTTGATGGAGCCGTCGATGGGCACTAAGAACTTACCCGAAGTCGTCTCATACGCGCAGGAGGTAGATTCCGTCGTCGCCCTTGGCCAGAGAGGCATTCTTGCTAGATTCCAGTGTCGTGATCTGATTGTGATTTCCATCGACCTATATGGATCAGATCTCACTTCGTTGATCTGCATTGCGCCGGCGGGTTACGTGTTTGGTCAGGAGTATTGGCTAGGGCAGGCGTATTTGAGCTGGCATCTCACCTACGGGTTGACTAAAGAGAACTTCGATTCCGTCGTAGAGTCCTTCCGGACAAAGGGGCTCGAGCTGGCAGACGTGCCGTATGCGATAGTCAACTTCGGTAGCGGTGCGTTTACGAATGCAGGGCTTGTCCGCAGTGATTGGGACAGGAATATTTTCCAGACGTTTGTTGTTCCTACATATGCGGCGTCCGCGGCTCAAGCTGCGATCGAGGCTAGCGCTGATCTGGTTCGCGCTTTCCTGTATGAGCCGGATTCGACGCACCTTGGTGTCGATGCTCGCTACGGTGAAGCTCAGCTGGAGAAGATTTTTAGTCGACAGCGATTCGGATATAGAAGGCCGCCGAACTTGATGGCGCCATCGTCCATGAACCTCGGTATCGACTATCTTCGCAAGCAGCTTGCGGATGTCCGTCATATCGCGGAGGAGCTTGATTCCGGGACGCTGGATCGAGCCACGAACTGGCGGTGGTTGACCTATAGGCCGCTAGACTGCAGGGAATTCGACAGAAGCCAAAGGAATCTTGTTGCGGAGATCAATCTGGAAAAGGCACGTTTGATCAATCGCCTCGAGCTGCCTCACTTCTACTATGAGTTGTTCCTTCGCCGTATCGATACGAGCTTGAATCGCGCACTGTCATCATATCGATTCGTCAAGAACGATATGGACTGGCTGGAAAATCTGCATCACGTGTCACCGGAGAGCTTCTCGGCAGACTTTGAAGAACGATCGATACTCCTCGGATACATCGATAAGATGCAGAAGCGTTATCCGTTCATGGCGAACGACCCACTACGTGGAATTCTGCCCAGCGTAAAATTGAGCGGCTAAACCCTGCCAACGTAGAGTGAAGGGATACACGAGCCGTAAGCTGATTTCGGTGGTTGAAGAATCTTCGAATTCTAACGATCTCGACTTTCATCGAGCTGCGTCATCGTTTCCGCTGGCGAACGTGCGGCCTGCTTGCCGTTTACTCTCCCAGAGACAGCGTCTCCTTGAGCCGCAGTTCCTTGCTCGACGGACCGACCATCAACCTGAAATCGCCCGGCTCGGCATGCCATTGCATGTCCTTGTTCAAGACTTCAAGCGTCTCCGGGCGGATGACGAACGTGACACGCCGTTGTTCGCCGTGCTTGAGGTGAATGCGGTCGAAGCCTTTGAGGGCGAGCACGGGCTGCGCCACTGTCGACAGCAAGGGGCGGATGTAGAGTTGCGCGATTTCATCGCCGTCGACCGCGCCGATGTTGGCGAGGTCGAAGCTCAGCGTCGCCGTTTCGCGCTGCGAAATCTTTTTCCGGCTCAGATGTAAGCCCGAGTAGCGGAACTGCGTATAGCTCAAGCCGTAGCCGAACGGAAACATCGCCTCGCCGCTGAGGTTGTTGTAGTCGTCGCCGCGGCCGGTGGGTTTGTGGTTGTATACCAGGGGCAACTGCGCCTCGTCGATCGGCCAGGTAAATGGCAATCGGCCGGCGGGGTTGTAATCGCCGAACAGGGTCGCGGCAACGGCGCCGCCGCCTTCCTCGCCCGGATACCAAACGTCCAGGATCGCATCGGCATCGGCATACCACGAGGGCATGGTCACCGCGCTGCCGCCGACGAGGAGGACGATCAGCGGCTTGCCCATCTGCCGCATGGCATGGATCAGTTGCTCCTGATTGCCAGGCAGGCGCAGGCGCGCGCGATCGGAGAATTCACCTTCGGTGATGCCGGCGACGAGGATGATCGCGTCGGCCTGCTTGGCCAGATCTCTGGCCGCATCGAGTTGCGCCTGGAGATCATCGTGCAGACCGGCATTCCAGACCAGTTTGATATGCGCATTGCCCTTGGGTTCTCTGAACTCGACGACGATGGGGTAGGGCTTGCCGGCGGCGAAATCGAAATCGACGAGATCTGTGTGATAGGAGACCTTGTCCCAGCGGTCGACGAGGAGGCGCCCGTCGAGATAGAGCCGATAGCCGTCGTTGCCGTCGAGACCGATCTTGCAGGCGCATGCCGCCGGTGCAGTGATTTCCCCGTGCCAGCGCACCGAATAGTTGTCCGTGGACAGCGCCGCGTGCGGCGGCAACAGGGTCCATTGAAAATCGACCTTTTCGTCGATCCGCTCGACGGCGGGCTTGCCGGACAGATCGAGCGAGGTGAAATAGCTGGCCGCCAATCCTTTTGCACGCGATCCTTTTGCATCGACATGGCTCAGCCAAGCCGAGTCGACGCTGACGAAATCGGCGACAACGCGCGCGCTGCCTTTTGTATACAAAATCCGGACGCGATCGCCCGCGCGTTGCTTGAGCCCGTCCAGGATGCTCACGGGCACGTTGCCGGTGCCGCTGTAGCCGCCAAGACGCGCTTGTGTCGCGTCCGCTCCCAACACGAGCAGCGATCGCGGTTGCTTCAGCGGCAGCGCGCCGTTGCGGTTCTTGAGCAGGACGAACGACTGCAATGCCGCCTGTCTGGCCAGCGCCTTGTGCGATGTGTCGCGCAGAGAGTTTCGCGCCGCTTGTTCGGACACATAAGGATGCTCGAACAGGCCGAGCTGAAACTTGGCCCGCAGCACGCGGGCGACGGCATCGTCGATGCGCGCCTGTGCGATCGAGCCGTCGAGAAACGGCGGCATGAACAATCCGGCCTGCTCGACGCCGGTCTGGAAGATGACGTCCAGGCCGCTGCCGATCGCCTGCGCGGTCGCATCGGAATAGTCGCGCCCCGTGCCGTGCAAGACATTGGCGCCGCCGACCGCGCCCGCGTCGGAAATGACGAATCCCTTGAAACCCCAGTCATGCTTCAGCGTTTGCGTCAGCAGCCAGCGATTGGCCGTCGCCGGTACGCCGTCGACGCTGTTGTACGCAGTCATCAGCGAGCGGATGCCGGCCTGTTTCACCGCCGCCTTGAACGGCGGGAAATGGGTTTCTTCGAGGTAGCGCGCGCTGCGGTCTATCGGATAACTGTCGCGCCCGCCGTCGCCGACATTCGCGATGAAATGCTTCGGCGTCATCACCACGTTCGCGCCTTCGATCGCGCCCATGAAGGCGAGTCCCATGACCGTGGTCAGGTAAGGATCTTCGCCGTAGGTTTCCTCGACGCGGCCCCAGCGTACGTCGTCGGCGATGTTGATTACCGGGGCGAGCAGATCGCGCAGGCCGCGAACCTTGGCCTCGTCGGCAATCGCATGACCAACTTTCGCGAGCATCGCCGGATCGAAACCGGCGGCAAGGCCGATGGATTGGGGGAATGCCGTTGCGCCTTGCCTGACTAGTCCGTGCAGCGCTTCGTCGAACGGCAGCATCGGGATGCCGAGGCGCGTGTCCTCGACGAAGTAACGCTGCATCGCGTTGATCTTCTGCGCCAGGGTATAGGCGTTTTCGCTGGTGTCGTAGTTCAGCATCTGCTGCGCCGCGCCGCCGCCCTGCGGTGCCGCGCCGACCTGCAGGCCGAAGATGCCGTGCTTGAAGCGGTCTTTGTTCTGCGCCGTGACGTCGCCCGGAACCATGAACAACTGCCAGAATTTTTCTTCCGGCGTCATTCGCGCGATCAGGTCGGCGACGCGATCGTCGATGCGCGCCTTGGCGTTCTTGTACGGCGGCGGATTTTCCTCGCCGCTGGCTTGCGCACTCGCAGACGCCGTCGCGCCGATGCCGGCAACCAGTCCAGCAATCAGCCACCACGCGCCACACAAGGTGTTTCTTTTTCTAGTTCGCGACATGTTATTTGGATCGATCCAAATCGATCAGGCCGACTGTAACATCAATCGCCGCACTCTAAACGCATTGCAAACATCTGCCAGCGGCAGCGCGGGCTCGGGCTCGGGCCGTAGCCACTGACGACCTCTTG
>VBNZ01000163.1:0-486 GCA_005877675.1 Gammaproteobacteria bacterium | reverse complement strand
ATCAACACCAACTGGAGTCAGAATGGCGCGCGGCACAAGAACAGAATGGCGCGCGGCACAAGAACACTTGCTTAAAGGTGCGCTTGCGTGGGCCAGTGCGCCCGGCGGATCGCTCGCAGTTCTCTTTCGACTACGAAGCGCCGCGCATCATGCGTGGATCAACAAGCACGACGGTTTTGATCTGACTCTTCGAGATTCCGAAGATCTGGGTGAACTCCTCATCCGTGAGAAGCTTTGCGACTTGTTCCAGATGCAGCTGATACAGTTGGTTAAGCGCCTCCGCCGATGGCGGTGCGCCTGCTGTCAGCGCCCGGGTCTTATGCTCCAACATTTCGGCCCGCGCCTTGACCTGAAGGGCCAATAAGGCGGGCAGTTTGTGCTCCGCCTTGTGCTTGCCCAGCACCGCACGCGCGTGCAACGCGAATTCTTCATCATTGGGTTCTGAGGTGCTCATGCTCGCTCCGGCACGCGGACCTGTTGTGGCTT
>VBNZ01000084.1:6966-7591 GCA_005877675.1 Gammaproteobacteria bacterium | reverse complement strand
GTTCGAGGGCACCAGCCCGGTGACATTCATCGAAGATCTTGCCGCTGATTCGAATTTCAACGGACGCTTGCTGATCGGCGTCGCGCCGGAACTGTTCTTCAGCGGCTACGCGCTGCGCGGCGGCGCCCTCAAGTACTTCAAGAACGAATCGCCGTCGCAGCGCATCGGTCAATGGCTGTCGATGCATTTCGTCGAACCGTATTTCGCTTTCTACGATCCGGACTTCGCGCTCGACACCGTGCTGAACCGTCAGGCTTGGCCGTCGCGCACGGACAAGCCCGAGAGGATGCGCGTGCGCAAACTCAGTGTGACCGACGCGACGCGCAATACGCACCTTTGGGAGAAGGTCCGCACCGATCCGGAGTACCAGGCGCTCACGCGCAGCATCTGGCTGCAGCATTTCGAGCCGAGCGGCGACATGCCGCCGCCGGACAAGGCCAAGCAGATACTCAAGGAACAGATTGCGCGTACCGTCACGGCGGTGAACACATTGCGCGCGCGCGGCGTCAAAGTGCTGTTCGTACGCGCGCCGAGTGCGGGGCCATATCTTGAGCACGACAACAAAATTTTCCCACGCGCGCAGACCTGGAATGTCCTGCTTGCCGAGACCGGCGCGCCCGGCGTT
>VBNZ01000084.1:6211-6935 GCA_005877675.1 Gammaproteobacteria bacterium | reverse complement strand
GTCACATCTGAGCCACGCCGACGCGGAGCGGTTCACCGCCGCGTTGTACGGCATTATCGAACGGCAATACGGCAATCGCCCGCAGCGCTGAGCGATTCGCGGGTTCGATCACGCGACGGCAGTATCGACGCTCGTGATCCAGCGATCGCGCGGACGCAGGAGCAGCGGCAACAATTCGCGTATCGTCGCCGAATCCTTGTACAGGTCGCGCACGCGATCGGCGTCGTCGCGGCTGCGCCAAGTGCCGAGCGCGATGACATGTCCGGGTGCTTCCTCGTCGAGGAACAATTGATGCGACAGGTAGCCGTCGAAGCGGCGCATATCCGACCAGACCTGCCGCGTCAGGCGCAGGCCTTGCGCTTCCGCACCGGGCTTGAGCCAGGTGTCCCAGATCACGGTTACAGCGGTCATGGCATTTCTCCTCGTTGGTATGGCTTGGAACGAATTTACGTGCCGGAATGGCCTGACATAAGCGCCATAAAGCGGGAAATTTTTAGAGCCATAAGCGACCGGCGGTGCTTCTGCCGCTGCCTATTCGGCTCACGCGCCGGCGGGCCAATCTGCGAGCTCTGCTGCTGCTTCGGGTATGATCTTGCCCCTATGGACGATACGAGCGTGCAGTGAAGCGAGACCGCAAATCCCCGAAGTCAGGCGCGGCGCGTCCGCCGAAGCTGCCGCCGTGGATGCCCGAGCTTCCCGCGCACGCGAAGCCTGCGCCCGCGAG
>VBNZ01000084.1:0-6206 GCA_005877675.1 Gammaproteobacteria bacterium | reverse complement strand
GGCGCCGAAGGCCGGCCCCGCGCGCCAGAGCAAGGCGCCGCGTACGCATGATCCGCATGCGCAGCGCGAAGCCGAGCGCTACGCGTATCCGATTCCGAGCCGCGAGGCGATCGTGCAGCTGCTTGGCGATCGTGGCCAGCTGCTGACGACCGAGGCGCTCGCGCAGGAACTGCACCTGATCGGCGAGCGCGATGTCGAAGCGCTGACCAAGCGTCTCGCTGCGATGGTGCGCGATGGGCAGCTGCTGCAGAACCGTCGTGGCGGTTACGGCGTCGCGAAAAAACTCGATCTGATTGCCGGCACCATCATCGCCAACGCGGAAGGATTCGGTTTCCTGCGTCCGGACGATGGCGCCGCGGACAAGAGCGAGGATCTGTATCTCGCGCCCGCCGAGATGCGCAAAGTGCTGCATGGCGATCGTGTGCTCGCGAGCATCGTCGGCGTCGACCGGCGCGGGCGCAAGCAGGGAGCGATCTGCGAGGTGCTCGAACGCCGCGTTTCGCGCGTGGTCGGCCGCGTACTCGTCGAGAACGGCGTCGTGATGGTCGTACCCGACGATCGGCGCCTGCATCAGGATCTGCTGATTCCGCCTGGCAAGGATCAAGGCGCGCGCTCGGGCCAGATCGTCGTCGCGCAGATCACGCAGCCGCCGACCGCACAACGCGGGCCGATCGGCGAAATCGTCAGCGTGCTCGGCGAACGTCTCACGCCCTCGCTGATCGTCGAGATGGCGATCGCGGGCCATGGCCTGCCGCACGAGTGGCCGCAGGAAGCGCTGCTCGAAGCCGAACAAGTCGAACCGCAGGTCGGGTTTGATCAGATCGGGCGCGATGAAATCGCCGGCCGCCTCGACCTGCGCAAGCTGCCGCTCGTGACGATCGATGGCGAAGATGCGCGCGATTTCGACGATGCTGTATACGCCGAGCCGGTGCAGGGCGGATTCCGCCTCGTCGTCGCGATCGCCGATGTGTCGCATTACGTGCGTCCGGGCACTGCGCTCGACGACGAGGCGATCAAGCGCGCGACTTCCGTGTATTTTCCGGGCTTCGTTGTGCCGATGCTGCCCGAGACGCTGTCGAACGGCATTTGCTCGCTCAATCCGAAAGTCGAGCGCCTGTGCATGGTCTGCGAGATGCACGTCGCCTACGACGGCGAGGTATCGCACACAAAATTCCACTCCGCGGTGATGCGTTCACACGCGCGCCTCACCTATACGCGCGTGTGGCAGGCGCTCGGCGAAAACGACGCCGATGCGCGCGCCGAACTCGCCGATGTGCTGCCGCAACTCGAACATCTGCACCAGCTGTATCGGATATTGGCGAAAGCGCGGCAACGCCGCGGTGCGATCGATTTCGGCAGCCACGAAGTCAAGTTCCGTCTCGCGCCGTCGGGCGAGGTCGTGCAACTCGACGCCGAGCAGCGCAACGATGCGCACAAGTTGATCGAGGAATGCATGATCGCGGCGAACGTCGAGGCGGCGAAATTCCTCGACAAGCACAAGATCCCGGCGCTGTACCGCGTGCACGCGCCGCCGCCCGAATCGAAATATGAAGATCTGCTCGAATTCCTGCGCGAATTCGGTCTGCGCATGCCGCCGCATGCCGACGTCACGCCCGGCGATTTTTCCGTACTGCTGAAGAAGATCGCCAAGCGTCCCGATGCCGAGCTGATCGAATCGGTGCTGCTGCGCTCGCAATCGCTTGCGGTGTATAGCGCGCAGGACTCGGGGCATTTCGGCCTCGCACTCGAACATTACGCGCACTTTACCTCGCCGATCCGCCGCTATCCCGACCTGCTCGTGCATCGTGCGATTCGTTACGCACTGAGCCGCGCGCGGACGTCGGATTACACCTACAGCGCAGGTGAAATGGCCGGACTCGGCACGCACTGCTCGCACAATGAGCGCCGTGCCGACGAGGCCGAGCGCGATGTCGACGAGCGCTACAAGTGCGCGTGGATGGAGAAGCACGTCGGCAGCGAATTCGACGGTATCGTCTCCGGCGTCACCTCGTTCGGCCTGTTCGTTGAGCTGATCGAATCGCAGGTGTCGGGGCTCGTGCACATCACCCAGCTGCCGAACGACTACTACCATTTCGATCCGGTGCGGCATCTGCTCAGCGGCGAACGCCGCGGCCTGCAGTTCCGCCTCGGCGACGCCGTGCGCGTGCAGCTTCTGCGCGCGAGCATGGAGGACCGCAAGATCGATTTCCGCCTGGTGCCGGACAAATCCGCCGCCGCGTCTCGCGAATTACCGCACGTCGCGCAGGACAAGGCGACCAAGGCGAAGGGAAAGAAACGTAAATGAGTACCAGCGGCGAGCTGCTGTTCGGCATCCACTCAGTCGATGCCGCCTTGACCAACGATCCGAAGAACATCCTCGAGCTCTACATCGAGGCCGACAGCCATAATGCACGGCTCAAGGAGTTGTCCGAGCGTGCGCGCGATCTCGGCCTCAAACCGCACTCGCGCACGCGCGACGCACTCGACAAGATGACCGGCGGTGCGCGTCACCAGGGCGCCGTCGCGCGCTATCGCGCGCCGCCGCCGCGCGCGGAAAGCGAGCTTTACGTACTTGTGGAAAAAGCGGAAAAAGATACTTTTTTGCTCGTGCTAGACGGCGTGACCGATCCGCACAATCTCGGTGCCTGCCTGCGCAGTGCCGAGGCCGCCGGCGTCACCGCGGTGGTCGTACCGAAGGACCGTGCTGCCGGCATCACGCCGACCGTGCGCCGCGCCTCGAGCGGCGCTGCCGATCGCGTCGCCTTCTTCGCCGTGACCAATCTCGCGCGTACGCTCAAAGCGCTGAAGGACAAGGGCGTGTGGCTGGTCGGTCTGGCTGGAGACGTGAAACAGGATTTCTACCAGCTCGATCTCAAGGGACCGCTGGCAATCGTAATGGGCAGCGAAGGCGAGGGCATGCGGCGGCTCACCGCTGAATCCTGCGATTTTCTGGCGCATATTCCGATGCGCGGGAATGTCGAGAGCCTCAATGTGTCGGTCGCGACGGGTGTGGCGCTATTCGAGGCATTGCGCCAACGCGCCTAGATGCATCATCGACAGGAGAAGACATGCCTCGTTATGTAGCATTTCTTCGCGGCGTCAGTCCGATGAACGCGAAAATGCCAGAGCTCAAGCGCTGCTTCGAGCAAGCCGGTTTCGGCAACGTCAAGACCGTACTGTCCAGTGGCAACGTCGTATTCGATGCGCGCGCCGCGTCGGAGCTTGTGCTGGCGCGCCGGATCGAAGCAGCTATGACAAAGCACCTCGATCGCACCTTCTACACGATCGTGCGTTCCGTGAAGACGCTAGGCGAATTGATCCAAGCCGACCCCTACGCCGCGTTTCGCGTGCCGGCGGCTGCGAAGCGCGTCGTCACATTTTTGCGTGAGCCGCGCAAGCCATTGCGCGCATTGCCATCCGAGATGGAGGGCGCGCGCATTCTCGCCGTCCAGGGCTGCGAGATTTTCACGGTCTACACCCCGAATCCCGGCAACCCAGCGTTTATGGCGCTGCTCGAAAAAGCGTTCGGCAAGGACATCACGACGCGCACCTGGGAAACCGTGAAGAAGTGCGCCGCCGCGTAAGCCGAGGTCGGATATGCGGCGAAGCTGCCTGGAGCGCAGCGCGCCGCCGAGCGAGCGGCTCGGAATGGACGAGCGCTGCGTCAGGGATGATTCCGGGCTTATGCGGTTACGCGCCAAGGTGCTCTCTTCCTGAGCCCTCTCCCTTGCGCGCCGCGCAGGGAAGAGGGTTGGGTGAGAGGGCGCGTTTCGATACACCGATCGCCAGAAGCGCCCTTCACCAGTCCTTCCCCCAACATGAAGCCGTTGGAGGAGAGGGTAATTGTCGCGCGCCCATCGTCAATGAATCCGATAAGCACGGATGGTTTTACCGTGCCTGCATCAACGCCGATTACAAATCCGCCAGCTCGACGTCCGTGCCTTCGTTGACGCCCTCGAACAGGAACGTCGACAGATAACGCTCACCGGTATCGGGCAGCATTGCCAAAATCACGTCGCCCTGCTTGGCCTTCTTCGCGATGTCGAGCGCTGCGGCGAAGGTGCCCCCGGAGGAGATGCCGCAGAAGATACCTTCCTCCTGCGCGAGCGCGCGTGCGGTGTCGCGTGCGACGACTTCGTCGACCGGCACCATTTCGTGTGCGACATTCTTGTTAAGGCCTTGGATTTTGTGCGGTTTCCACTCCTGGCCGGAAACCAACGCGGCGACTGCAGGTTCGGCCAACACGATTCTCGTTTCCGGACGCGCGAGACGGATCATCTCGCCCGCGCCGGTGAACGTGCCGCCGGTGCCCCAGCCGGTGACGTACCAGTCCAGGCGCCGGCCGGCGAAATCCTGCAGGATTTCCGGACCGGTGGTGTTGCGATGGAAAGATGGGTTCGCTTCGTTCTCGAATTGTCGCGCGAGAAACGCGCCATGTTTGTCCGCATATTCCTTCGCGCGCTTGACCATGCCGGAACCGCGCTCGGCCGCCGGCGTCAGGATTACCTTTGCCCCGAACGCGCGCATCAGCTTGCGCCGCTCGACCGAAAAAGTTTCCGCCATGAACGCGACGAACGAATAACCTTTCGCCGCGCAGACCATCGCGAGCGCGACGCCGGTGTTGCCGCTGGTCGCTTCGACCACGGTCTGGCCGGGTTTGATCAGGCCCTTGGCCTCGGCGTCGAGGATGATAGCGAGCGCGAGACGGTCCTTGACCGATCCGCCGGGATTGAACGCCTCGAACTTGACATACATTTCCACGCCCGCGGGCGCGAGGCGGTTGATGCGTACGATGGGCGTGCGGCCGATCGTGTCGAGGATGCTGTTGTAGATGGCCATGGCGACGTCCTTGAGTCAGCACAAAAGTGCTTAAGCGTAGCCCCGCGTCAGGTAGCTAAGCAAATAACGCATCTTTTGCTCGTCATTCCCGCGTGCTCTTAGCGGGAATCCAGCTATTTGCTTTGATTGTTTGGGGCAAGGCTTTCGCTCGCCCTTCGGCCGAGCGAGTTACTTTTCTTGCTCGTGCAAGAAAAAGTAACCAAAAGAACACACCCCAGCGCATGTCGCCCTACGCGCATCCTGCGCTACGGGACGCGTCCGCTGCCTGTGTTCCGCGGATTGCACGTCCGTGTGCAAGGCCGCGGAATCGGCGCGATCCATCGCGCCGCCGCTTCGCGCATCGCGGCCTCGGCCGCTCGCCATGCGAATGGGGACCCCAAGATCAAGAGCCGCGCGCATCGTGCGCGCAGAAGCGAGAGCAAAAACTTGTATGACCATGGGTTCCAGCCAGCGTAGGTTGGGGTGAGCAAAGCGAACCCCAACGACGCCCGCAGATGTTGGGCATCGCTGTGCTCAGCCCAACTTACAGCCCCTTTCGCGGACAATTGGCTAATCGCCGCTGATGTATTTTGGTCCCTTGCCGGCGGTTTTTTCGTACACACCCTTGCCCGCGCGGCGATACTGCGTGAAGCCCTTCTTCTCGATGTTCGATTCCTTGAGCAGATGCGCACCGCCGACCGCGACATTCGGCGCGCTGAGCACGCGCTGCACCGGTGCGCCGCAGCGCGGGCATGCGGTCAGTTCGGCGTCCGCGAGTTTCTGGCGCAGGTCGAAATGCGCCTCGCAGTAGGCGCAGCCCTTGGCGACGGCGGCGTATTCGTAGATGGGCATGATGACATGATGGGTCGCGCGCGGCGCGAACTCAAGCCTAAAACGACGTCGGCTTGAATGATTTGTTAGCCATTGTCGCGAGCCGCGATGACGAGCACGCCTTGTACTCCGTTGGGCAGATCGTCTGCTTCACGCCCCTCCAAAGCATCGAGAACATGAGGGGGAGGACTTTCTCGCGGACCCAACCGAGCATGTCCTCCATTCAGTGTTTCACTGGCTCCAAAGGTTGCTTGCAAATACGACCATGCCGTAGTGGGCAAGTCGCCCGTTGCATATCCAGTGCAACAAACTAAGCAATGCCAAAGAACAGCAGCTGACATAACTGATGCAAGATCGTGAGCTTTACCGGTAGCCTGAAGGCTCGCTACGTGGCTAATCGACGTGAGGGCGCAACCATATGACTCTGGGGCATAAGAAAAAGTCCGACATGACAAGGCGGACGTACCTCTGTGGGACGTACCGTGTGTATATAGGCAATAGAGCGGGAACAAACCATTGCGCGCAGCCTCGGACTTTAGTTTGTCCAATTGGTAAGT
>VBNZ01000083.1:11325-19497 GCA_005877675.1 Gammaproteobacteria bacterium | reverse complement strand
CTGATCAAAAACCTCTAAACAAAAAAGCGGCGGATCGGCACATGGCCCGATCCACCGCAACGAGGGAGCGTTTCCAACGAGGGAGCGTTACTCTTACCGTCTTCCCGGCGAAAGCGCTAGATCCAGTATCTTACCGCTTCAAGAATCACTGGATTCCAGCTTCCGCCGGATGACGAAGAGAATCTTCAGCGCATGCCGATCAGATGCACGCTTGGGGTCGTCGATTTCGGCGCGGGTGTCGTATTGCTGGCAGCCATTTCCTGCGGCGATACGGTTTCGTTGCAGACGGTACCGCAACGCCGCGTCTTGTCCTGCTCCAACGCCGCGATCCGCACGACTTCCGATGGCGCCAGATACTGGTCGGAAAACAGCATGCCGACGGTGGTTTCTTCGAATTTCTTGAGCCAGTTGCGCATGTCACACTCCGGGCGGTGATTTGAGAGACATGCATTTGCACCGCAGAGTTGATTGAAATTCACATCAGCAGTGTCTCGCAAGCGGCGGTCGTGAGCTGGATTTTGGGCGGTCGCTCCCACCGGCATGACGAGCGTAGCAGCGTCGTGCGAGACTGCGTGCATGGAAACCGCGAGCGCCCCCACGCCAGCTTCCACCCTGCCCGATAACCAGTCGGAAAACCTCGCGCTGGCCGAAGCCGCCGCGCTCGACATCCGCAACGGCTTCGCCGACTACAACGCGCGCTTCCGCGCGATCACGCGGCGCGCGCAAGCGCGCTTCGAGTCGCGGGATTTCAGCGCGTCGCAGGCGGATGCGCTCGAGCGCTTCGATTCCTACGACATCTGCGTGCGCGCGACCATGGCGCGGCTGGAAACGCTGCTGCGCGCGCGCGTGCGCGATCATGCGCTGTGGCAGCAGATCCGACCGCGCTTCGCCGAGCTGATCGCGCCGCTGCTCGATCAGGAACTCAACAAGACTTTCTACAACACGCTGACGCGGCGCTTCTTCCATACGCAGGGCGTGGATGCGACGATCGAATTCGTCGCCCTCGATATCGAGCCGACCGATCGCATCACGCATGCGGTCGCGCGCCACAGCTATGCGGTGTGGGGCCATCTGCCGCGCATCTGCCAGCGCATTCTCGACGATTACAAATTCGCCGTGCCGTACGCGCACACCGGCCTGTGCGCGCTGCGCATGGTCGATGCGCTGACGCAGCAACTTTCGCGCTGGGGCGCGGATGCGAACGGCGCGAGCCCGATTCGCGCGATCGAACTGCTCGAAACCGTGTTCTATCGCGAGCGCCGCGCCTATCTCATCGGGCGCATTTTCGGTGTCGGCGAAGTCGCACCGCTGGTAATCGCGCTGATCAACGAAGACGCCGGTCTGCGCGTAGATGCCGTGCTGACCGAACGCGCGCAGGTCGCGCAGGTGTTCGGCTACACGCGCAGCTATTTCCAGGCCGATCTGCCGACGGTCGGCGATGCGGTCGTGTTCCTGCGCACACTGCTGCCGTACAAGCCGATCGACGAGCTGTATACCGTGCTCGGGCGCGCCAAACAGGGCAAGACCGAGCGCTACCGGCATTTCTTCCGCCATCTCGCGGCGCGCCGCGACGAGCAGTTCGTGCACGCCGACGGCGAGCGCGGCCTGGTCATGGCGGTGTTCACGCTGCCCTCGTATCCGCTGGTGTTCAAGCTGATCCGCGACAAGTTTGCGTTTCCGAAGGAAAGCGTGCGCGCCGAGGTGATGCAAAAGTATACTCTGGTATTCCGCCGCGATCGTGCCGGGCGCCTGGTCGATGCGCAGCGTTTCCGCTTCCTGCGTTTTCCGAAGCGCCAATTTGCGTCGGAGCTGCTCGACGAACTGCTCGTCGGATGCAGCGAGAGTGCGCATCTCGACGGCGACGACATCGTCATCACGCACTGCTACGTAGAGCGCCGCCTGCGTCCGCTCAATCTGTATCTGCGCGAAGCCGAACCCGCGGCGGCACAGCGCGCGATCGTCGACTACGGCCAGGCGATCCGCGATCTCGCCGCGAGCAATATTTTTCCGGGCGATCTGCTGCTGAAAAATTTCGGTGTGTCGGCGCACGGCCGCGTGATCTTCTACGACTACGACGAGCTGTGTCTGGTCAGCGATTGCCGTTTCCGCGAACTGCCCGAGGACGACGAACGCGGCGAGACGTTCTATGTCGGGGCGCACGATGTATTCCCCGAACAGTTTCCGCGCTTTCTCGGCATGGGCGCCGCGCAGCGAGCTGCACTGCTCGCCGCGCATGGCGACGTGTTCACAGTGCGCTGGTGGCAGTCGATGCAGGCGGCGGTGGCCGCGCAGCGTACGCTCGATACGCCGCCGTATCCCGAGGAGATGCGGCTCAAGGCGCAAGGTTTTGGCGTCATCAAAGGTCTGTAAACTCTCGGCACGCGCCTGCGCGCGCGAGCGCGACTATGTACCGCTGTCATCACAAAGGACCGTTCTCATGAAAACGATCAGCAAGATTCTGCTCGCCGCCTGTGCGGCCTTCGCAATCAACGCCTGCGCCGAAGCCGCGGATGCACCGGCGAACAAACCGGTCAGCGCGAAAGCCGATACAACCTCGGCGAACCTCGATGCGGTGCTCGCGGGTGACTGGCGCTCGGACAAGAACAAGGCGCGCGATCAGTACCGCCATCCGAAACAGACGCTGGAATTCTTCGGCGTCAAGCCGACGCAAACCGTGGTCGAACTCGAACCGGGTGGTGCAGGCTGGTACATGGAAATACTCGCGCCATGGCTGAAGGCGCAGGGTCACTATGTGGCGGCGACGTTCAAACCGACGCGTCCTAACGGCGAGGCCGCACGCGCGCTCGACAGCATGAACAAGCGCATCGCCGAGCACCCGGCGCAGTTCGGGACGGTGCAGGTCGTGCAGTTCGAAGCGAAGGCTCCCGAGTTCGGCGCGCCGGAGTCCGCCGACGTCGTGCTTACCTTCAGAAACGTACACAACTGGACCGACGACGACACCGCGCCGCAGATGTTCAAGGCGATGTATGCGGTGCTGAAGAAGGGCGGCACGCTTGGCGTCGTCGATCATCGCGCCAAGCCCGGCACGACACTCGCCGCGAACAAGGAAACCGGCTACCTGCCTACTGAGGTGGTGGTCAAACTTGCGACCGACGCCGGTTTCAAGCTCGTCGCGCAGAGCGAGATCAACGCCAATCCGAAGGACACCAAGGACTATCCGAAAGGTGTGTGGACGCTGCCGCCGACGTTTGCAATGAAAGAAGTCGATCACGACAAGTACGCCGCGATCGGCGAGTCGGATCGGATGACGCTGAAATTCGTGAAGCCTGCCGTAAAATAGCTCTAGTTCGTCATTCCCGCGAAGGCGGTAATCCAGTTTCTTGCCTTGCTTTTGAGCAAGATCGAGATGGATCCCGGCTTTCGCGGGATGATGGCACGATCAAATGTTCCTCGCACTCAACAAACCTTACGGCGTGCTGTGCCAGTTCACCGACCGCAGCACGCCGCCACGGCGCACCTTGGCCGAGTTCGTGCGGCAGCCTGATGTCTATCCCGCGGGCCGCCTCGATTTCGATTCGGAAGGATTGCTGCTGCTGACCGACGACGGCGCGCTCGCGCACCGGCTCACCGACCCGCGCCACAAGATCGAGAAGACTTATCTCGTGCAGGTCGAGGGTGCGCCGAGCGAGGATCAGCTGCGGCAGTTGCAACAAAGTGTACTTTTGAACGACGGCCCGACCCTGCCCGCCCATGCACGACTGCTGGCGTCGGTGCCGGACTGGCTGTGGCCGCGCGATCCGCCGGTGCGCTTTCGCAAAACCGTAGCCGATGCGTGGATCGAGCTCTCGATCCGCGAAGGCCGCAATCGTCAGGTACGGCGCATGACGGCGGCGGTAGGCCTGCCGACATTGCGGCTGATACGCGTGCGGATCGATAAAATAGCGCTCGATGAATTGGCGCCGGGAAAAACACGCATCGTGCGGGAATAGCGGCGTCGCCATTCCGACCATGGATTGGCAGGACAAACGCGCAGCGCGCAGAACGTCCGAAGGACGGCCCCGTGGGGGCGAGCGCCGCGAGTAATTCACCAAGCTGGACGTTACGTAAAAGGCGGCTCACGATGAACACTTTCAAAGACCACTTCTCCGGCCACGCGGCGATCTATCGCGACGCGCGGCCAACCTACCCGCCCGAATTATTCGCGTGGCTCGCGCAGCAGGCACCCGATCGCGATCTCGCCTGGGATGTCGGTTGCGGCAATGGCCAGGCCACGCTCGCGCTCGCCGAATATTTCGCGTACGTGATCGGCACCGATCCGAGCGCGAATCAGATCGCTGGCGCCGCAGCACGTGCGAACATCGACTATCGCGTCGAGCCGGGCGAACGCAGCTCACTCGCCGACGCGAGCGCGAGTCTCGTAACCGTTGCGCAGGCGCTGCACTGGTTCGATTTCGAGCCGTTCTATGCCGAAGTCAGGCGCGTGCTCAAACCCGGCGGTGTATTCGCGGCGTGGACCTATGCTGCGTGCAATACCGGCCAAGGCAAGATCGACGAGGTAATCACGCATCTCTACGACACGATGACAGGCCCCTACTGGCCACCGGAACGCGCGTATGTCGATGCGAGCTACCGCACGCTGCCGTTTCCGTTCACCGAAATCACTGCACCGGAATTTCCGATGCTGATGCACAGCGTTACATCAAAGCGAAGGGTGCCGACCCCGTCGCGATCGTCGAGTCCAAGCTACGCGACGCGTGGGGTGACGCTGCGCGCGTGCGCGACGTGCGTTGGAAATTCTATGTTCGCTGCGGTCGCTAGCGGTTGGTCAGCTGAATCTCGATACGCCGATTCTTTGCATACGCCGCATCGGTGTCAGCAGCGTCTAAAGGCTGAAATTGACCGAAGCCGTTGGCGGAGAGATGCCGCGGCTGAATGCCCTGCACGACGAGCTGCTTGACGATCGCGGTCGCGCGCGCGGTCGACAGTTCCCAATTCGACGGAAACTGTTCGGAGTGGATCGGGCGCTTGTCGGTGTGGCCGTCGATGCGTAGCACCCAGTCGAGACTCGACGGAATTTCGGCGGCGACTTCGTTCAAAGTCTTGGCGAGCTTGGCCATCGAAGTCTGCGCCTCGCCGCTCAAATCGGCCGAGCCGGTGTCGAACAGAATATCGGTCGGCACGACAAAACGGTCGCCGACGATATGGATATCAGCGCGATTGCCGAGCGCAGCGCGCAGCTTGCCGAAGAATTCAGAACGGTATTTTTCAAGCTCGCCGACGCGGTTCGCCAGCGCGAGGTTCAATTCTTTGCCGAGCTCGGCGAGCTTCACGTCCTTGTCTTTGACGTTTTTGTTTGCGATGTCAAGCGCGGCCGAAATCTGTTGCAACTGCGCTTGCACCGCCGCGAGCTGGCGATTGAGCAGCTCGGCTTGCGCTGCGGACTTGGCGTTGAGATCGGTCGCGGCGACGAGATCCTTTTTCGACTGGTCGAGCTGCGCCGCCATCTGCGCGACCTGCTGCTCGAGCTGCGATTTCAATTCGCTCAGCGCAGCGATATCGGCGGCGAGCTTGGCAGCTACGTTCTTGGCCGCATCGCGTTCGCCGCTCGCATCGCCGAGCGAGGCGGAGAGTTCTTTCACTTTGACATCGAGCTGCGCCTTCGCCTCATTCGCGAGCGATAGCGTCTTGGCGAGTTGCGCGATCTGCGCGTTGAGATCGGCGAGCGCGGCGTTCTTGCCCGCGAGCGTCTGCGACAGCACGTACTGCCCGACAGCGAACAGCAGAAGCACGAAAATCATCACGAGAATGAGGCTCGTCAACGCGTCGACGAATCCGGGCCAGATATCGAGGCCGCGGCGGCGGCGCGCGAGGCTTGCGTTCATGCGGCGGCCGCCAATGCGAGATAGTATTTTCCTGTCACGGCCGCGTTCATTCGCGCAACTCGGCGCGCTTGCCGTCGACTGCGGCGGCGATCGTGCGCGAGAGCAGGCGGAATTCGCCGCGCAGATCATCGCTCAAGCGCGAACCGCCGCTGGGTGCGGCGGCGAGCGTCTTGAGCACGTTCTTCAGTTCTTCCTGCGTCTCGGCCATGCCGCGGATCTCGCGTGATTCGCGTCCGAGCAGATCGGCCAGGCGCGCGAGCTGCGTGTTGAGTTCGCCGAGTTGCTCGGACGAATTGCGGCGTTCGCGCTCGGACTCGGTCAGCGCGCGCTGCATGCGTTCGAGGCCGTCGGCAGTCTGTTCGAGCAGCGCCTGCACGTAAGCAGGTACGCTCGCGTCGCCATCGCCGTGGAGCGAGCCGGACGAGAGCTTGGTCATACCCGACAGCCATTCTTCGAGTTCGTTGTAGAAACGATTCTGCGCATGGCCTGCCTGCAGATCGAGGAAACCGAGCACGAGGGATGAGGCAAGGCCAAACAGCGAAGTCGAGAAGCTCGTCGACATGCCGGACAACGGCTGCTTCAGCTGCTCCTTGAGCGTATTGAACGTCGCGACCGGATCGGAGCCGACGCCGAGCGAACCAATGATGTCGGCGACCGAACGGATCGTCACGAGCAGGCCCCAGAACGTCCCGAGCAGGCCGAGAAAGATCGCGAGGCCGACGAGGTAGCGCGACAGATCGCGCGATTCCTCCAGACGCAGATACACGCTGTCGAGTATCGAACGCAAGCTCGGCGTAGACAGCGTGAATTTGGCGCGATCGCGCTGCGAAAACATGCGCGCCATCGGCGCGAGCAGCTTCGGCGCCGGCAGCGGGCGTGCGGGATCGGAGCGCTTGAATGTCTCGATCCATTCCGCTTCGCGCGCGAGCATCAGCACCTGGCGCAGATTGACCAGCACGCCGAAGGCGAGCACCGCGAGGATCACGCCGTTGAAAAAAGGATTGGCCTGGAAGTTCGCGATCAATTTGGTCGCGAGCAGCGCCGCGAGCAGACCGACCGCAACGAGGAAGCCTCCCATCCAGATCAGCACTTGGGTCGGTTTGGTCATGCGCGCGGTTTCCTGGATGCAACGAAGAATCGGATGCGTTCTGGCTCTGACAGGTTGCACGCAATTTGGTTCCGCACGGCATTGAACCCTCTCCTCCAATGGATTCATCGTTGGGGGAGAGGGCAGGGTGAGGGGGCGCTGGTAGCTTGAGCAAGCACCTCTCACCGGCTAAAGCGGCGTCAGGTTCGCATAGGCCAGCACGAGCCACTTCGAGCCGGTCTCTTCGAAGTTGACCTCCACGCGCGCATGCGCGCCCGAGCCCTCGGCGCTGACGACGATGCCTTCGCCGAAGCTCGCATGCCGCACGCGTTGGCCAAGTTTCAGCGCCGATGGCTCGCTTGCCGCATCGCCATAACGCCCCGCATACAGCGGCCGCGAAACCTGCACGCGCGGACGCACTTCGTGCAACAGCTCACGCGGCAGTTCGTGGAGGAAGCGCGAGGGCCGGTTGTAACTCTCGACGCCGTGCAGGCGGCGCGATTCGGCGTAGCTCAGCAGCAGCGTTTCGCGTGCGCGCGTGATGCCGACATAGGCGAGGCGACGCTCCTCTTCGAGGCGGCCCGGCTCCTCGATCGATTTCTGCCCGGGGAAAAGTCCATCCTCGAGTCCGACCAGAAACACCAGTGGGAATTCGAGTCCCTTGGCCGAATGCAGAGTCATCAGCTGCACGCAATCCTCCCACGCCTCGCCCTGCGTCTCGCCCGCTTCGAGCGCGGCGTGCGCGAGAAATGCGACCATTTCCGAGAAGCCCGCTTCCACGTCCTCCGGCGTGCGCTCGAAGCGGCTCGCGACATTGACGAGTTCGTCGAGGTTCTCCACACGCGATTCGGCGCTGCCACGCGAATCGGCTTCGTAGTAATCGCGCAGGCCGGTTTTTTGGATCGCGTGGTCGATTTGTTCGGCGAGTGCGACGGGACTCGGGACCCGGGACTCGGGACTCGGGAAAAGCAAATCTGATGGTGTCGGAGGCTGTTGCTCTTGATCTGCGAGTCCCGAGTCCCGGGTCCCGAGTCCCGAGCAATCCTTCGCCAAGTCATCGATCAACAGCAAAAACCCGCGCAGCGCATTCTTCGCACGCCCGGCAAGACTCGCGCTGGTCAGCTCATGCAAGGCCGCATCCCACAGCGAACTCTTCTCGCGGCGCGCGCGCTGGCGCAACGTGTCGAGCGTACGTTCGCCGATGCCGCGTGGCGGCGTGTTGACCGTGCGCTCGAACGCCGC
>VBNZ01000083.1:9857-11292 GCA_005877675.1 Gammaproteobacteria bacterium | reverse complement strand
ATCCTTGATTTCGGCGCGATCGAAGAAGCGCAAGCCGCCATAGACGCGGTAGCGGATGTCGTACTGGATCAGCTGTTCTTCGAAGTTGCGCGACTGCGCGTTCGAGCGATACAGGATCGCGCATTCGTCGGCGCGGCCGCCGTGCCCGATATGCTCGCGGATGCGCTCGATCACGTAGCGCGCCTCGTCCTGCTCATTGTACGCGGCATACAGCGCGATCGCTTCGCCGGCCGCGCCATCGGTCCACAATTGTTTGCCGAGGCGATGCGGATTGTTCGCGATGATCGCGTTGGCGGCCTTCAGGATCGTGCCGGTCGAGCGGTAGTTCTGTTCGAGGCGGATCGTCGTCGCGTGCGGAAAGTCCTTGAGGAAATGCTGCACGTTCTCGACGCGCGCGCCGCGCCAGCCGTAAATGGCCTGATCGTCGTCGCCGACGACGAACACTTGCCCCGTGTCGCCGGCGAGCACACGGATCCACGCGTACTGGATCGTGTTGGTGTCCTGGAATTCGTCGATCAGAAGATGTCGCCAGCGCTCGCGATAGTGCGCGAGCAGACGTTCGTCGGTCAGCCACAGCTCGTGCGAGCGCAGCAGCAGCTCGGCGAAATCGACCAGACCCGAGCGCTGGCAGGTTTCTTCGTAGGCGCGATAGATGTCGACCAGCGTGCGCGTGAGTGGATTGCCGCCGCCGTCGTTGAACGCATCGGGGCGTTTGCCTTCGTCCTTCGCCGTGTTGACGAACCACGCGGCCTGGCGCGCCGGAAAACGCGACTCGTCCAGGCCGAGCGCGGCGATCGTGCGCTTGAGCAGGCGCTGCTGATCGTCGCTGTCGAGAATCTGGAACGTCTCGGGCAGCCGCGCCTCGCGCCAATGCTGGCGCAGCAGGCGATGCGCGATGCCGTGAAACGTGCCGACGGTGAGGCCACGCGCATCGCCGATCAGTTGCGCACAGCGCGCGCGCATTTCGCCCGCAGCCTTGTTCGTGAACGTAACCGCGAGAATCGACCAGGGCGAAGCGCGCTCGACTTCGAGCAGCCAACCGATACGGTGCGTGAGCACGCGCGTCTTGCCCGAGCCCGCGCCCGCGAGTACGAGATAATGCCCCGGCGGCGCGCTGACCGCTTCGCGCTGCGCGGGGTTGAGGTCATTCAACAAATGCGACACATCCATTATCGAATTGTAATGGTGCGGACGCGTCGGCAGGCGTGACTTGCGTAACTGGGCAGTCGCGCGCGCGTCGGGCATGCTTGAGGGCATTACAGCGCGAGGCGTGTAGGCGATGCGGCAATCGTGGTGGTTCAGTCTGATCGCACTGCTGGTGGCGCCGGTCGCGCTGGTCGCGGCCGATGCGCCGCATTATGAATTGCGGCTCGCCGAGCAAGGCGCACGTATCGACATGCGCCTATGCCTCGCGCAGGCGCATGCAACGGTGGAC
>VBNZ01000083.1:9047-9535 GCA_005877675.1 Gammaproteobacteria bacterium | reverse complement strand
TGGTCGGCGAGCATCGCCGTCGGTCATTTCGCAGAGGACATCATCACGCTGCCTGAAGGCGTATTGCGCGTGAGCGTGCTGCATGGCCCCGACGCCACGCAGCGCGCGACCCTCATCGCCTGGATCGATCGTGTCGCACATGCGGTGCTTACGGCGTATGGCGGCATGCCGCTTGCGGACGTGCAAGTGCTTGTGATTCCGGTCAAGCCGCGGCGCGACAGCGCAGTATTGTTCGGCCAATCAGTACGCGGACAAGGCAATGCCCTGCAATTGCTGGTCAACGCACAGCGGCCGGCGAGCGAGTTTGCGGACGACTGGATGGCAGTGCATGAACTGTCGCATCTGATGCATCCGTATCTCGGCGATCGCGGCGCATGGTTGGCGGAGGGACTCGCAACCTATTACCAGAACGTGCTGCGCGCGCGCGGCGGCATCTACACGCCGCAGCAGGCATGGCAGGAACTCGGCGACGGTTTTCGCCGCGCCGC
>VBNZ01000083.1:6698-8927 GCA_005877675.1 Gammaproteobacteria bacterium | reverse complement strand
GACACGGTGCTCGCGCGTTTTCGCGATTGCTGCCTGCCGGCCTACCGCGAATGGACGCCGGGCGACTTCATCGCGCGCCTCGACACCCTCGCGCATACGACACTGATTGCCGCGCGTTACCGCGAATTCGCCGCGGCGCGTGCGTTCCCCGACTGGCGTGGCGTCTACGCAGAGCTCGGCATCCGCCTCGACGGCGACAGCGTGCGCTTCGACACGCAGGCGCGCGACACGACGCTGCGCGACGCGATCATGACGGCGTGGCGCGCACGCTAGCGAAAAGTATACTTTTTGCCGCACCGGAAAAGAAAAAGCCCCGAGAGCCTAGGGGGGAGCTCTCGGGGCCGGGTCCGAAAGACGATCTGGGGAGGGACCGTCTTCCAGGGGCTGTCCTAAGGGAGGTTGGACAGCCTGGGTGCCGTTGCGTGCACCGAGGAGTTAGTTTGTGCTCAAGGGAGAAAAGTTCAAGACGGAAAACAAAATTGAACGATTCGGTTCAGAAATCATTCATCCGAATTTAAATCAATAACTTGCATCTGTTCTGCCGTCGCCAAGAAACAGATCATCACGAAGTTTTACGTAAAGATTTCATTGCGTGCGCTTGCGGGACGAACGGCGCGCGCCGGGTGCGCCTATCGGTCCGTGAATGATCGCAAGGACGGCCTGCGGCTTGTCCCAAGCGGAACGAAACCTGACTGCTGTGGAGCATCTTCAATGCGCCTCGTCCCAATTGGCGCCCACCCCTACATCGACAATCATCGGCACGTTCAAGTTCGCGGCCGCCATCATGCGTTCGCGCACACCCGCGCCGATCGCATCGAGCCGATCCTCGCGCACTTCGAACACGAGTTCGTCGTGCACCTGCATGATCATGCGCGCGGCGCCATCGAGAGACGGCAGCCAGGCATCGACCAAAATCATCGCGCGCTTGATGATGTCGGCCGCCGTGCCCTGCATCGGCGCATTGATTGCGGCGCGCTCGGCGCCCGCGCGCAGGCCTTGATTGCGCGAATTGATCTCGGTGAGATACAGGCGGCGGCCGAACAGGGTTTCGACGAAGCCGTCGCGATGTGCCTGTTCGCGCGTCGCGGTCATGAATGCCTGCACGCCCGGGTAGCGCTCGAAGTAACGGCGCATGTATTCCTGTGCCTGAGCGCGCTCGATGCCGAGCTGACGCGCGAGGCCGAATGCACTCATGCCGTACATCAGGCCGAAATTGATCGCCTTCGCCGCGCGGCGTTGATTCGAGTCGACCTGGTCGGGCGGCAGTCCGAATACCTCGGCTGCGGTCGCACGATGAATGTCCTGGTTGCCGTGGAACGCAGCGAGCAGGCCGGTGTCGCTCGACAGATGCGCCATGATGCGCAGCTCGATCTGCGAGTAGTCGGCCGCGAGGATCTTGAATCCCGGCGGTGCAACGAAGGCCTGGCGAATGCGCCGGCCCTCCTCAGTGCGAATCGGAATATTCTGCAGATTCGGTTCGTTCGAGGACAGCCGTCCCGTCGCCGCGACCGCCTGGTGATAACTCGTATGCACCCGGCCGGTGCGCGGATTCACGTGTTCGGCCAATTTGTCCGTGTAGGTCGAACGCAGCTTGGCGAGCATGCGGTATTCGAGCACGAGGCGCGGCAGCTCGTGCAGATCGGCCAGGGCCTCCAGCGCTTCCTCGTTGGTCGAAGGCTGCCCTGTCGGCGTCTTCTGTGTCACGGGCAGCTTCAATTCATCGTACAGCAGCTGCTGCAATTGTTTGGGCGAATCGAGACTGAAGTGCCGCCCGGCGAGCTCGAACGCGCGTTGCTGCAGGTCGAGCAGACGTCGGCCGATTTCCTGGCCTTGCGTCTTGAGTTTGTCGACGTCGATGAGTACGCCGGTCTGCTCCATGCGCGCGAGCACCGGCACGAGCGGCATTTCGATCGTCTCGAATACCGATTGCAGTTTCGGATCGGCGTCGAGTTTCGGCCACAGTTCGCGATGCAGGCGCAGCGTCACGTCCGCGTCCTCGGCGGCGTAGTCGGTCGCTCGCTGCACTTCGATCTGGGCGAATGGAATCTGCTTGGCGCCCTTGCCGGCCACGTCTTCGTAGCGCAGCGTGTCGAAGCCGAGATATTTCTTCGCCAGCGTGTCCATGTCGTGGCGGCTGCCCGACGAATTCCATACATAGGATTCGAGCATCGAGTCGTAGCGCGCGCCGGCCACGGCAATACCGTATGTGGACAGCACATTCATTTCATA
>VBNZ01000083.1:2612-6687 GCA_005877675.1 Gammaproteobacteria bacterium | reverse complement strand
CTTCTGAGCATCCTCGAGCAGCGGCTTGAGCGCGGCGATCACGGCGTCGCGCGACAGTTGCGCCGGCACACCGGGATAATCGTGTGCCAGCGGCACATAGGCCGCGTGACCGGGCTCGACGGAAAACGCGATCCCGACGATCTCGGCACGCATCGGATCGAAGTGCGTGGTTTCGAGATCGAAGGCGATCAACTCGGCAGCGTGCAGCTTTGCCAGCCACGCGTCGAATTGCGCCTGGGAGAGGATCAACTCGTATCTGGCGGCGGGACTTGGGAGCGGGAAGTCGGCCGCGGACAAGGAGGTCTGCGCCGACGTGCTGGAAGCTGCGCCCATCTCGGCTGACTCTGCTGCTTTTGCGACTTCCGGCTCGCCGCTGCCGACTTGCAGCTCTTTCAATGCCGCCTTGAACTCATACCGCGCGTACATCTCGCGCAGCTTGTCGGTATCGGGCGCGGCGAGTTTAAGTTCGCCCGCCTTGATCTCAAGCATCACGTCGGTCTTCACGCGCGTCAGCTCGCGCGACAGCGGCAGCTGCGGCAAGGTCGCGCGCAGGCTCTCGCCGATCTTGCCGCTGACCTTGTCCGCATTCGCGATCACGCCATCGAGCGAGCCGTACTCAGTCAGCCATTTCGCCGCGGTCTTCGGTCCGCACTTGGGTACGCCGGGCACGTTGTCGATCGCGTCGCCCATCAGCGCGAGGTAGTCGACGATCTGGTCCGCACGCACGCCGAATTTCGCGACAACACCGGCCTCGTCCAGCGTCGAGTTGGTCATCGTATTGACGAGTTTGACGTGTGCGTTGACGAGCTGCGCCAAGTCCTTGTCGCCAGTCGAAACGATCACGTCCATGCCATCGGCCTGCGCCTGCGTTGCGAGCGTACCGATCACATCGTCGGCTTCGACGCCCTCGACGCGCAGAATCGGCAGGCCGAGCGCCGCGATCAGTTCGAGCATCGGCCCCGACTGCGCGATGAGATCGTCGGGCATCGCGCTGCGGTTGGCCTTGTACTCGGTATACAAATCGTCGCGGAACGTCTTGCCCGGCGCGTCGACGACGAAGGCGATGTAGTCGGGCTTCGCTTTGAGTGCAAGGCGCACCATATTGAACACCCCGAACATCGCGCCGGTCGGTTCGCCCAGGCGGTTGGTCAGCGGCGGCAGCGCATGAAACGCGCGATACAGATAGCCGGAGCCATCGATCAGGGTCAGCGTGGGACGAGACATGGCATGCGTCACGCGGGTTTTTGTCTAAGGCAAGGGCCGGGAAGCTTGGGCCAGCGCTCGCGGTTTTGCAACGCAGCTTAAACGGCCGGCAGTTGGAATCGCTTCACGCTGGGTTTGTTATGCTCGGCACAGATTCGTTCAAGGAGCACGTCATGAATCGATCGCTGCTTATACCCCTCGCCGCCGGCCTGTTCTGCACGGCTACTTATGCGCAGCAGTCGACGGACACCTTGCCGCCGGTGCAAGCACCGCCGCCAATGGATCAACCCGCGAACACGCCTGCAGACAAGCCGGCAGTGCCGCAAGCGAAAGCGCATTCGCAGATGAAAACCGACAAGGATGCGCAGACGGTGCCGATCGCCAACTCCGATGCCGACGCACAGGCTGATGCTGCTGCGGCGAAAAAACGCATCGTGCAACCGGTGCCGCTGCTGCCGCCCGAACCCGAAAAGAAATTCGACAGCCCGGGCCTGCCACCGGAAGTGCAGAAGGCCGCGGAGGCGACCGAGCTACCCGTGATCACGGTACGCCAGGAAGGCGCCAACACGATCGAGGAATATCGCAAGCGCGGCAAATTGTTCGCGCAGCGCATCATTCCCAAGGAAGGCGGCGAGACCAAGTGGTATGTCGACAAGCGCTACCAGGGGCCGATGCCGGCTGATCCTGCCGCAGGTGTGTCCGGTCACGTGACGCCGGTGGAATACAAGATACTCGAGTGGCAGTAAGGTGTTAGCGCGCCGCGAGGACGCAGCCGATGACAGAGTAGGCACCGGCGCTGTTACCGCGCGAGCATTTCCAGCACCGCCTCGCGCGGCAGTTTTCCGGTTGCATTGCGTGGCAACGCGGCGACACGCTTGAGTGGACGCGGCAGAAATACTGCATCGAGCGAGTGCCGCAGCGCGCACAATATCGCTGCCTCGTCCAGTTCCGGCGCTACCACGAGCGCGGCAAGACGCCGCACACTGTTCGCATCGGCATCGAGCTGGAACACATGCGCGTCTTCGACGCCGTCGATGGCGAGCAGGCGCCGCGTGATATCGGCGAGCGAGGCGCGCTTGCCGGCGATTTCGAGCAGATCGCTCGAGCGCCCGCGCAGCGCGAAGCGATGCTGCGGCAGGAGTTCGATCACATCCTGCAGCAGCATCGACGCCTCGAAGTGCGGTGCATGCACGAGGGTGCCATCGGGCTGTGGTTGCAGGTCGATGCCGTCGTAGAGATTCCAGGCGTCGTCCCGCGCAGTGCGGCGCTGCGCGATCACACAGGTTTCGGTCGATCCGAATAGTTCGAGCACGTGCGTGGCGTAACGCTCTTCGACCTCATGTGCAAGCTGGCTCGTGAGCGGTGCGGTCGCAGTGACCACGCCGGCAAGCGGCGGCAGCTCGATTCGCGATTCGATCAGCGTGCGCAGATGAAATGGCGTCGTCACGAGTACGCGCGGGGCAGGCAATTGCGCAAGCGCAGTTGCGATATCCGCCGGAAACAACGGCTGCGCGGTGTGGATTGCCGCAGACGAACGCAACGGCAGCAGCACCGACAGTTCCAGTCCGTACATGTGCTGCGGCGGCACGGTCGCGAGAATTTGTGGTGCTGCGCCGAGTTGCGCGAGCGCCTGCGCATTGAGCGCGCTGCTTGCGGCGAAACCGCCCCAGGTTTTTGGATTGGCCTTGGGTGCGCCGGTCGAACCCGAGGTGAAGCCGATCGCGACGACCTGCGCGCTTGGAATCGACAGATTGCTAAAGAATGCGCCGTCGCCGCTGCGCGCATCCGGCACCGACACCTGACGCAAGCCCGCCGGCAGCGCGATCGCCTCATCGGTCAGCGCGTAATGATCCGGATAGACGCGCAGCACCTCGTCGATCGCCTGCGGCGCACGCGCAGCCGGCAGCAGATTGGTCTGCCCCACTGCGATCGCCGCGCAAAATGCGACGAGAAAATCGTAGCGCTGCGTGCACAGGTTCACCGCGTAGCGCGCGTCGGGCAGGCGTTCGGCCAGCTCGAATACATCGGCGAGAAATTCCGCCGCGCTGATCTCGCGCCCATCGTGCCAGGCGAACGCGCGCGCAAGATCCGCCACCGCGATCAGCGGCAGGCGCGGTTGTTCGGCAAATTTGCGTTCCGCATCGACAACGGCCGACATGGCTCCCCTTCAATTTCTCAGCATATCCCCGGTGATAGCGTCGCGTATTGGCGTCGGCCGCTCAAGCCCCCCCGTCACGCCCTCGAGCACGTAGGCCAGATGACCGTCCAGGCGCACGTCGGCTGCAGACCGGGCGGGCGGCTTGCCGTGCCGGTTCGCGCTGGTCGAGACGAGCGCGTCGCCGAAGCTGCGGCACAATTCCGCCGCGAGCGGGTGCGCGGTCACGCGCAGCGCGATGCCTGCGTGCCCGCGCGCGAGCCAGGCCGGCGTCGTGGATGCGCGCGGAAACACCCAGGTGTGCGGCCCGGGCCAGCTCGCTCGCGCGCGCGCAAGCGCTTCCGCAGGCATGCGTGCGAGGTCGATATACTGTTCCACTTGCGCAAAATCCGCTGCGATCAGCAGCACGCCCTGCGCCGGCGGACGCTGCTTGAGCGCGAACAGCTGCGTGACGGCGCCTTCGTCGTGCGGATCGCAGCCGAGGCCATATACGGCCTCGGTTGGATAGGCGATTACGCCACCGGCGCGCAGAGCGACGACGGCGGCGGCGATATCCTGGTTCATGCGGCGACGCGATCAACCCGGCTTCTTTGTCGTTTTCTTCGCCGCAGTTTTTTTGGCGGCGGCTTTCTTTGCCGGTGTTTTCTTTGCCGTGGCCTTCTTCGCCGCTTTCTTCGCAGGCGCTTTCGATTCGGCCGATTTCGCCGCAGTTTTGGC
>VBNZ01000083.1:1908-2370 GCA_005877675.1 Gammaproteobacteria bacterium | reverse complement strand
GTAAGGGTCGTCGGGCGGCTTGATCGATGCGTATACTTTTCCATGTTTGACGAACGGCCCGAAGCGGCCGATGCCGACGCTGATCGTTTGTCCATCCGCAGCGGCGCCGAGATCACGCGGCAGCTTGAACAGATGCAAAGCATCCTCCAGACCGATGGTGTGGATGCTTTGGCCCGGGCGCAACGAGGCGAAACGCTTTTCCTCATCGTCGCGGCCGCCGATTTGCGCCATCGGTCCGTAACGACCCAGCCGTACCGAGACCGGCTTGCCCGAGACGGGGTCGGTGCCCAGCACACGCTCGCCGCCCGCCTCTCCGCGATCGACAGTTTCGGTTTTCTCTTCGACCAGCGCCTTGAACGGCCCCCAGAACTTCTCCAGCAGCGGGACCCATTCCTCTTCGCCGCGGCTGACCGCATCGAGTTCGTCCTCGAGTTTCGCGGTGAAGTCGTAGTCGACGTACTG
>VBNZ01000083.1:588-1897 GCA_005877675.1 Gammaproteobacteria bacterium | reverse complement strand
TCGGTCGGTCGGAAGCGGCGCGCGTCCAGCGTCACGTACTCGCGGTTGAGCAGTACCTGGATGATGCTCGCATAGGTCGACGGACGACCGATGCCGTACTCTTCAAGCGTTTTGACGAGCGAGGCTTCGGAATAGCGCGGCGGCGGCTCGGTGAAATGCTGCTCGGCGAGCACGTCTGCGAGCGGCACCGCTTCGCCGATCTTCATCGCGGGCAGCTTGCGGTTCTCGTCGTCGTCCTCGGCGGATTTCTGATCGCGGCCTTCCTCGTACACCGCGAGAAAGCCCGGGTCGACCACGGTCGTTCCGCTCGCGCGGAACGCTGACTCGCCGCCCGCGTCGAAATCGACCGACACGGTATTGAGTGTCGCGTATTGCATCTGGCTCGCCACTGCGCGTTTCCAGATCAGCTCGTACAGCTTGCGTTGGTCGTCGTTGAGATAGGCGGCCATGCTCACCGGTGTATGCAGCGCCGAGGTCGGGCGGATGGCCTCGTGCGCTTCCTGCGCGTTCTTCGATTTGCTGCGATAGAAGTTCGGCGCTTCGGGCAGTGCCTTGGCGCCGTAGTCGCGCGCGACCACTTTGCGGATCTCGGCGATCGCGTCGTTGGCGAGGTTGACCGAGTCGGTACGCATGTAGGTGATCAGGCCAACCGTGCCTTCGCTGCCGATCGCGACGCCTTCGTACAGGCCCTGGGCGATGCGCATCGTGCGGCTGGTGGAGAAGCCGAGCTTGCGCGCAGCCTCCTGCTGCAGGGTAGATGTCGTGAACGGCGGCGACGGGCGGCGTTTGCGCTCCTGCGATTTGATTTCGCTGACGACAAGGCGACCCTGCGCAGATTTCTGCAGCGCATCGCGCGCGGCATGCGCGTCTTTTTCGTTGGTCAGATCGAACTGCTCGAACTTCTTGCCGCGCAGTTTGATCAGGCGCGCCGCAAAACGCTGATCCGGATGCGCGCAACTCGCTTCGATCGTCCAGTACTCGCGCGCCTTGAATGCTTCGATCTCTTCTTCGCGCTCGACGATCATGCGCAGCGCGGGCGACTGCACGCGTCCGGCCGAGAGGCCGCGCTGCACTTTGCGCCACAGCACCGGCGAGAGATTGAAACCGACGAGGTAGTCGAGCGCGCGCCGCGCCTGCTGCGCGTTGACCAGGTCGAGCGACAGCTTGCGCGGGTGCGCGACGGCTTCCTGAATGGCATGCGGCGTGATCTCCGAGAACACGACACGATGCACCTGCTTGCCGTCTAGCAGTTTGCGCTGCTTCAAGATTTCCGCGATGTGCCAGGAGATCGCCTCGCCTTCGCGATCCA
>VBNZ01000083.1:0-578 GCA_005877675.1 Gammaproteobacteria bacterium | reverse complement strand
GATCGCATCGACGTGTTTCTCGTTCTTCTCGATCAGCTCGTAGTGCATCTCGAAGTGACGGTCGGGATCGACCGCGCCTTCCTTCGGCTTCAAATCGCGCACGTGGCCGTACGAGGCGAGGACCTGGAAATCCTTGCCGAGGTATTTATTTATCGTCTTGGCCTTGGCGGGCGACTCGACGATGAGCAGATTTTTTGCCATATTTTTATTCGAGCGCGGCGTACTGGGGGTGGGGGGACGCAGCGACAATTAGCAGGGGAGAATTGCAGAAATGCGGCGCAGCGGGGCGGCTGCCCTTTTTTCAGTCAAGATGCAAACCGGGTCCGTGTCAAGCCCGGATTGCGCCGCGAGGTGGAAAATAGCGCAGTCCGCACCTCAAATACGGCGTGCGTAGCGGCCGTTTTCGGCCACCACCAGCCCATCGAGTTCGAGCACGAGCAGCATCGAGGAGAGCGATGCAGCAGGCAGCGTCGTGCGCGCGACCAGCTCGTCCAACGCGCTCGGCGTATCGCTCAGTGCGGCGAGTAGACGCGTGTATTCCGGATCAACGTCCATGCCTACGCTTTGCGCTGGTTGCA
>VBNZ01000082.1:4715-12245 GCA_005877675.1 Gammaproteobacteria bacterium | reverse complement strand
TGAACATCTATACCCAGGTCGGTCTGGTCACGCTGATGGGCCTGATTTCCAAGCACGGCATCCTGATCGTGCAGTTCGCCAACGAAATGCAGCGCAGCGGCATGAGCAAGCGCGATGCGATCGAACATGCGGCCGGAGTTCGCCTGCGCCCGATTCTGATGACCACCGCGGCGATGGTGCTCGGCGTGATTCCGCTGGTGATCGCTTCAGGCGCCGGCGCGGCGGGACGCTTCGCGATGGGTCTGGTCATCTCGACCGGCCTGTCGATCGGCACGCTGTTCACGCTGTTCGTGGTGCCGGCCTTCTACATGCTGCTCGCCGCCGATCATCACGCCGAGCAAGCCAAGCATCACGAGTCGGGTCTGGACGAGCTGGCACCGGCATAGTCGTCGATCATCAGCGCAACGCGCGCCGCCGCCGCACCACTGCAGCGCGCGCTATGATGCCGCCCGGGGTTCAGCGCAGTACGAGCGATGGCAACGAAGAAAATCCAGTTGACCGAGCGTGAGTTCGCGCGCATCGCGCGTGCGCTGGCTGAGCCGCGGCGCTACGAGATTCTGCGTCAGATCGGCGCCGGCGACGACGCGATGCCGTGTTGCGCTCTGGTCGAGAAGCAGAACGTCAGCGCGGCGACGGTGTCGCATCATCTCAAGGAACTCGAAACCGCCGGACTGATCCGCATCGAGCGCGAGGGCAAGTTCGCGCATCTGTTATTGCAGCGCGGCGTACTGCGCGCGTATCTGCAGCGTCTCGCGCAAATCTGATTCGACAAATTGCCGTGCGGCCCTTGAAAACGTCGTCGCCGCGCTCATCCCTTGCTATGACGATTAGACAACCGTCTAATTGATATGCAAGCGAGGAATAAGATCATGAGCAGTTTGACAGGCAAGGTGGCGGTCGTGACCGGCGCCGCGAAAGGCATCGGCGCGAGTATTGCGAAGAACTTCGCGGCGCAAGGCGCGAGTGTCGTGGTGAATTATGCTGCGAGCAAGGACGGCGCCGAGCGCGTCGTCGCCGAGATCACCAAGGGCGGCGGCAAAGCGATCGCAGTGCAGGCCGATGTCTCCAAGGCGGCGGACGTACAGAAGCTGTTCGCGGCCGCCAAAAAGGCTTATGGAGCGGTGGATGTGCTGGTCAACAACGCCGGCGTGTACCAGTTTGCGCCGCTCGAGGCGATCACCGAGGACGAGTTCCACCGCCAGTTCAATACCAATGTGCTCGGCCTGCTGCTGACGACACAGGAAGCGGTCAAGCATTTTCCCGAAGCCGGCGGCAGCATCGTCAACATCAGCTCGACCGTCACGCGCATCACCCCGCCGCAGACCGCGGTCTACACCGCGACCAAGGGCGCGGTCGACGCGATTACCCAGGTGTTGTCGAAGGAGCTCGCGCCGAAGAAGATCCGCGTCAATGCGATCAATCCGGGCCTGGTGGAAACCGAAGGCACACACGCGATGGGTGTGATCGGCAACGACTTCGAAAAGCAACTCGTGGCGCAGACGCCGCTAGGCCGCGTCGGGCAGCCCGAGGACATCGCCTCGATCGCGACCTTTCTTGCGTCCAACGATTCGGGCTGGCTGACCGGCGAAACGCTGATCGCGTCGGGCGGACTGCGCTGAGAACATGCGCCCAACGCGCCGGTAGTGTCAAAATCGGCTTTCGACTCCACATCGAAAGCCGATGAACCTGTTCCCGCTATTCGCCGATCTTTCTGGGCGCGCCGTACTGATAGTTGGCGGCGGCAGCGTCGCCGAACGCAAGGCCGCACTGCTGCTTGCCGCGCATGCGCGGATCGATGTGGTCGCGCAAACGATGACGCCAACGCTCACGCAATGGGCCAGTGCGGGCGACGTGCGTCATCTCGCGCGCGAGTTTGCGCCCGAGCAGCTCGATGGCCACTGGCTCGCGATCGCCGCGACCGATGATGCCGCGCTGAACGCGCAGGTCGCGTCCGCTGCGAATGCGCGGCGAATTTTCGTCAACGTCGTCGACGCCGCGGCGCTGTCGACGTTCCATGTGCCGGCGATCGTCGATCGCGCGCCGCTGGTGATCGCAATTTCTTCCGGCGGCACCGCGCCGATGCTCGCCCGGCTCGCGCGCGAACGCATTGAAAGTCTGATCGATCACAGCTGGGGTGCGCTCGCCGATCTGCTCGCGCGCGCGCGCGCGCGCATCCGCGCGCGTTGGCCGCGGCTCGAAGCGCGCCGGCGTTTTTATGAAACGGTGCTGCGCGGACCCGTCGCGCAATTGGTGCAGCAGCAACGGCATGCCGAGGCGCAGGCGGCATTGGAGCGCATGCTCGGCGCGCAAGAGCACGCTCTGACTACAATCGTCTCCACCGAAGATAAGGCCGTCGAGGGACACGGAGGCGATGAGTCGCGCGTCGGCAGCGTGGTCCTCGTCGGCGCTGGCCCCGGTGATCCGGGCCTGCTCACGCTGCACGCCTTGCGTGCATTGAACGAAGCGGATGTGATCGTGCACGACCGCCTTGTAAGCGACGCGATACTCGATCTCGCGCGGCGCGATGCCGAGCGCATCGACGTCGGCAAACAGGCGGGGTTCCATCGCCTGCAGCAGCCGCTTATCAACAAGCTGATGCTAGAACATGCGCGTGCGGGCAAACGCGTGCTGCGTTTGAAAGGCGGGGATCCTTTCGTGTTCGGCCGCGGCGGCGAGGAAATCGAATTCCTGCGCGCGCACGGCATCGCGTTCAGCGTGGTGCCCGGGGTGACCGCGGCGAGCGCGTGCGCCGCATATGCCGGTATTCCGCTGACGCACCGCGAGCACGCGCAGTCCGTGCGCTTTTTCACCGCGCATAAGAAACTGACGGAATACAGCATCGCGCACAAACCGCTGGGCGAAACCTTGGCGATCTACATGGGCGTCGGCGAATTCGCGACCGTGCGCGAGGAACTGCTCGCGTCCGGGCTGGCGCCGCAGACGCCGTTTGCAATCATTGAAAACGGCACGCGGCCGCAGCAGCGCGTCGTGCTCGGCAAGCTCGATGAACTCGTCGCGCGCGCACGTGCGTGCGACGTGCGCTCGCCGGCATTGTTGATCGTCGGCGAGGTAGCTTCGCTCGCTGCTTCACACCACTGGTTCGGCGCGCCACCGGAAATAGACTAGCTGCAAAGAACGCAAAAGACGCAGGGAAGCAACGCATCCGCCGCGATCTTTGCGTCCTTTGCAGCCGCGCGCATCACTCCGCTGCCGGCAGCAGATCGCCCAGCGGCGTGTCCGCGGCATAGTCGGGCATCGCCCACACCAGCCACTGGCGACGCCGAGGAACAAAAATCCGGCGCCATAACTGCCGGTCGCGTCACGTGCGATGCCGAGCACTACCGGCAGATAGAAACCGCCGATGCCGCCGGCGGCGCCGATCACCCCCGCCATCACGCCCGTCTTGTCCGGCCAGCGCAGCGGCACCAGCTGAAATGTCGAGCCATTGCCGAGGCCGAAGGCGAGGTACATGACGAACAACAACGCGATGCCGCCGACGCGCGCGGGCTGCCACAACGCGAACGCGAAATCGGCAAGCGCGATCGCGATCAGCAGCACCGACAGCGAACGCACGCCGCAGATGCGGTCGGCGAGCCAGCCGCCGATCGGGCGCACCATCGCACCCGTAAAGGCGAACGCGGCCATCCAAAGGCCGGCGTCGACTTTGCTCATGCCATACAGATTGGTCAGCAGCAGCACGACATACGAGGACATGCCGACAAAACCGCCGAAGGTGATCGAGTAAATCAGCATCGTCGCCCAGGTGTCGCGTTCGACCAGCACCGCCCGATAGCGCGCCGGCAGCACGGCGACCGCAAGCAGCGATCCGAGCACTGGCAGCAGCATCAGGCCAGTCTTGCCGCCGAGACCGAACAGACCGGCATTGACTGCGAGCACCAGCGCGATCAGAAATGCCAGGCTCGTGGCGAATGCGATCACCGCCGCGCGCGCGTCACCGGATTTCGGCGCACGATCGCGCGACCAGGCGTACACGGCCGCCGCCGTCAGGGCGAGCAGTGGCAGCGATGCTGCGGTCGCGCGCTGCCAGCCGAAGTGTTCGGCCAGGCTCGGAAACAGAAATCCATCCAGCACGGCGCCGATATTGCCGGCCGCGGCGAGGCCGAGTACGAGGCCCTGCACTTTCGGCGGATAGTTGCTGCCGGCCATCGGCAGCGCGACGGCGAAACTCGCGCCACCCATGCCGAGCAGTACGCCGAGCGTGAGCAGCAACTGCAGCGAAGGCGCGCTCGGCCACAGTAGCAACACCGCCGGCGGAAGCGCCGACAGCACGATGCCGAGCAAGGCCAGGCGCTTGCCGTCGATCGCCTGATACATATTGCCGAACGTCACGCGCAGAATCGCCGCCGCCAGCACCGGCACGGCGACGAGAAAGCCTTTCTGCGCGTCGTTGAGCGCGTAGTCCTTGGCGATCGATGGGGCCAGGGGGCCGTACATCACCCATACGGTGAAGCCGGTGTCGAAATACAAAAAACTCGCGAGCAGCGCGCGCCAGTCGCCGCTGCGTAAAGAGGCAAGGATATTTTTCATCACACACTCCGAAGGCTCGCCGCGCACATCGCGACACTGCCCTCCCCTTGGGAATGGTCCGCACGAACGTCCGAAGTCAACGGCTGGCCGGTAGTGCTGTCGCCCCGCCTTCGAGGGGGCGACGACCGCAGCCGATGTCGCAACGTTCGCTAAGACCACTCCTTGCGCGGGGTCGTTGCCTCGCGCTCTTGTTCACGTATACAAATTGCACAAATCGCTTCGATCTGGCGCGCGAGCGGCGCCGGCAACGCAACCGCGCCTGCCAGCGCGCGTTCGATCCAGCGCGCGGTCGTCGCCGCATCGCGCGTGTCGGGTAGCTCCGGCAACGCACTGGTGCCGGAGACCGCTTCGACCTGCGTGGTCGCCGTGCCGCCGCGCAGCCATTCGATCGCCACTTGGCGGCGCGGATCGGCGACCGCTTCGCCTTCGCTGCCGCGTGCGAGCAACACGCCGGCTTCGCCGGCGATGCGCGCGTCGAGGAACAACTCAGCCATCGCATCGCGATACTGTGGATGGGTGTAGTTGACCAGACGCAGCGCGGGCGCGGCGAATGGCTGGATCAATTTCACCAGCGTATGCGCAGGACCGCGCACACCAAGCCGCTGGCGCAGCGCGATCAGGCGTGCGAGCGGCGGCGACAGCACCTCGATCGGCGCGAATGCGAGGCGGCGCGTGTGCAGCGCAAGCTCGATATCGGCCACGTCGCGGCACGCGGCAACGCCGAGTGCGGCAAACACCGAGGCGCTGCTGATGCGGCCGTAAGCATCGGCGGCATCGCCGTGCACGAGCACCGGAACGCCACGCTGTGCCAGCGCGAGCGCCAGCAACGGGGTCAGATTCGGCAGCTTGCGCGCGCCGTTGTAGCTCGGTATCACGACTGGCGTTGGCAACCGGGATGGGGCGGCGATATGACGCAAGCGCGCATCGCAGGCCTCGAGCATGCCGGCGAGTTCATCCGCGGTTTCGCCCTTGATGCGGTAGGCGATCAGCAGGCCGCCGAGTTCGAGATCGCCGATGCGTTCAGGCGCGTTCTCGTCTGCGAGCATCGCCGCGAACAACGCGTGCGCGTCTGCGCGCGACAGCGCCCGCGCACCGCGCGCCCCGCGACCGAGTTCGTGCAGCAGCGCAGGCAGATCGAGGCTCATGCCGGCAGCGCTCGCGGTCGCGCGGCGCCGCGCACCGTCAGCGGCGCGTGTGTGGCGATCAGGCGCTTCAGCTCCGGCACGCAGGAGCCGCAGCCGGTGCCGCAGCCGAGCGCGGCCTGCAGCTCGTGCAGCACCGTCGGCGCCTCAGAATTTGTGGATTTTTCCGCTTTTTCCACAATGTCATTCTCGTGTACCCCGACACAGGAGCAGATCATGCGCCCGCGCGACACCAGCGACTTCGGCGGCGTCCGCGACGGCAGCAGCAACAGGCGGCCGAGCGTCGAGATCGCCACTGCGCCGGCCAGATACTCGCGCAGCCAGTCGCCGGCGGCAACATCGCCGGCGAGCGAAAATGCGACGAGGCGATCGCCGGCCAGACGCAGCCGCCGCGTGCTGCCACGGCGCGCATCGCTGTAGCTCAGCACCGGCTCGTTCGCGCCGAGACCAAATAGCGCTTCGATCTCCTGCTTCAGTTCGAGCGTACACGGATCATGCGCCGCCGCGCGCCAGAGCAAGCCGACGCGATCACGCCCGAACGGCACGCAGCAGGCATACGGAAAGCGCGCATAGTAGCCGCGCAGCTCGCGTTGCACTGCGAGCCAGCGCTCGGCCGGAAATTCCGCGCAGGCCAGCCATTGCCAGGACAGCCCGGCGCGCATCACCGCGACCGCGGCATGTTTGAGTTCGGGCTGTTTCGATACTGGATCGAACGCGCTCGGCAGCAACGCATTGATCCCATGCGACACCGCCGTGGTCGGCTGTCCGGAGACGAATTCCTCGCCCCAGTGCATGGCGACGAAGGCCTGGCCCGCGGCGACGGATGGCTCGACCCTGGCCGGCAATACGATGCTCGCGCGGCGCGAGGTCACATGCACGAAGTCGCCGGACTTGACCCCGATGCGCGCAGCATCAGTCGGGTGCAGGTCGATCGTCGGCTCGCTCGCGTGGCCGAACAATTGCGGCAGCGTGCCGCTGCGGCTCATGCCGTGCCATTGGTCGCGCAAGCGGCCCGTGGTCAAGGCGATCGGGTAGTGCCAATCGGTGGTTTCGGCCGGCGCGCGCACGCTGATCGGGGCGAAGCACGCGCGCCCGGATGGCGTCGCGAAAATACCGTCGGCGTACAGCCGCGCCTGCCCCGCTTCTGCGCCGCTGCGATAGGGCCATTGCTGCGGTCCTAAGGTTTCGAGCAAGGCGTAACTCAGGCCGCCGATATCGAGATCGCGACCTAAGGTGCTCACACGATGTTCGTTCCACACCGATTCCGGCGTTGCGTAATCGAACAGGCTCGGCTGATCCGGACGCAGCACCGCTTCGACGCGCTGCGCCACGTCGCGCACGATGCGCCAGTCGGCGCGCGCTTCACCCGGCGCGCGCACCGCCGCGCGCACGCGCGAGATGCGCCGCTCCGAATTGGTCACCGTGCCTTCCTTTTCGCCCCAGGTAGTCGCCGGCAGCAACACGTCGGCGTAGGGCGCGGTCGCGGTGTGCGCGTAGGCTTCCTGCAGCACGACGAAGTCGCATTTTTGCAATGCGCGGCGCACCGCGCGCTGATCCGGCAGCGACTGCGCGGGATTGGTGCAGGCGATCCACAGCGCGCGGATTTCGCCGCGTTCGACCGCCTCGAACATTTCCACCGCGGTCTTGCCGGGCGTCGCCGGCACATCGGCAACGCCCCACAGCGCGGCGACTTCGGCGCGATGCGCAGGGTCGGCGAGGTCGCGATGCGCGGACAGCAGATTCGCCATGCCGCCGACTTCGCGTCCGCCCATCGCGTTGGGCTGGCCGGTCAGCGAAAACGGTCCGGCGCCGGGCTTGCCGATTTGCGCGGTAGCGAGGT
>VBNZ01000082.1:622-4701 GCA_005877675.1 Gammaproteobacteria bacterium | reverse complement strand
GAGACCCTGACAATACAGCGATAGCGTCGGCCCCTGCGCGAACCAGCGCGCCGCAGTGAGCAGGTCCGCGACCGTCACGCCGCACAGTGCGGCGGCACGCTCGGGCGGATATTCCGCGGCGAGCGCTCGTGCGGCGTCGAAGCCGTCGGTATGCGCGGCGAGATAGGCGCGATCCGTCAGCTGCTCGGCGACGAGCACGTTGAGCATGCCGAGAAACAGCACGACATCCGTGCCCGGCTTGAGTTGCAAATGCAGATCGGCGCCCTCGCAACTGTCGGTGCGACGTGGATCGATCGTGACGATGCGCAGATCGGGATTGCGCGCTTTGGCTTGTTCGAGCCGGCGAAACAGTATCGGATGTGCGAACGCGGGATTGGCGCCAGCGATAAACACACACGCGGCGTGATCCAAGTCCTCGTAGCAGCACGGCGGCGCATCCGCGCCGAGAGTTTGCTTGTAGCCGGCTACCGCTGAACTCATGCACAGGCGCGAGTTCGTGTCGATATTGTTGGTGCCGAGCAGGCCTTTGGCGAGCTTGTTGAAGAGGTAATAATCCTCGGTAAGCAATTGTCCAGAAATATACAATGCGACAGAATCCGGCCCGTGTTCGCGCGCGGTGGAGGCGAAGCGCTCGGCGACGTGCGCGAGCGCGGTGTCCCAACTCACGCGCATGCGCGGGGCGTCGCGCGCATGGCGCAGCTCCGGATACAACGCCCGCGCTTGCGCGTGCAGCGCCGGTGTTGCGGTCAGATGCAGGCTGCTGCCTTTGCTACACAGACGGCCGAAATTGGCCGGATGCGCAGGATCGCCCTGCACGCCGACGATCAGGTCGTCTCCATCCGGTCCTGGCGCGGTTTGGATCAGCACGCCGCAACCGACGCCGCAGTAGCAGCAGGTCGAACGCGTCGTGCGCGCAAGCGGGGTCGGCGCTTGCGCCAGCATGTTCATGCCGGCGCGCAGGCAGCGTCAGCGATGAGTTGTGCGCGCAGCGCGTCGCGGCGCAGATCCTCGCGATGCAGAAAAACCTCGCCCGCCTCGCTGCGCACGCGGATGCACGCCACCATGCCGACATCGGGTTCGAGCGCGCTGCCCGTGGCGAGCTCGATGACCCAGGCGTGCAGCGGACAGGTCACGCGCGCGCCATGCACGATGCCTTGCGACAGCGGGCCGCCCTTGTGCGGGCAGCGGTCGTGCAGCGCGAACACGCGATCGTCGAGCGTGCGAAACAGTGCGATATCGGCACGGCCGGGTACGCGCACGACGCGCGCACCCGCGACCGGAATATCGTCGACACCGCACACCTTGAGCCACTCGCCGCCGGCGCTCATACCAGAACCGCTTCGATCGGCTCGAATTGGCGCAGATCGACCGCAGCCTTGCGTGGCTCGTGCCAGGGATCGACCTCGTCGGCCAGCGCGTCCTTGAGCCGCGCGCACAAAGCGCTGCGGCCGGCCGTGTCTTCGAGCACGCGCTGCTTGCAGTAGTCCAGGCCGACACGCGCGACGAAGTGCACGGTGCGTTCCAGGTAGTGGCCCTCCTCGCGATAGAGCTGCAGGAAAGCGCCGGCGTACTCGAGCACTTCGTCGTGTGTCTTGAGCTTGCAGAAAAATTGCCCGGCCTCGGTCTTGATGCCGCCATTGCCGGCGACATAGATTTCCCAGCCCGAGTCGACGCCGATCACGCCGACGTCCTTGATGCCAGACTCGGCGCAGTTGCGCGGACAGCCCGACACGGCAAGCTTGACCTTGTGCGGCGCGTACATGCGCCACAGCGCTTTTTCCAGTTCGATGCCCATGCGCGTCGAATCCTGTGTGCCGAAGCGGCACCATTCCGAACCGACGCAGGTCTTCACCGTGCGCAGCGCCTTGGCGTAGGCGTGACCGGAGGGCATGTCGAGATCCCGCCAGACGTCCTGCAGCTGCTCCTTCTTCACGCCGAGCAGATCGATGCGCTGCCCGCCGGTGACCTTGACCGTGGGAATTTTATACTTTTCCACTACGTCGGCGATGCGCCGCAGCTCACTCGCATTGGTGATGCCGCCCCACATGCGCGGCACGACCGAATAAGTGCCGTCTTTCTGGATGTTGGCGTGCGCGCGCTCGTTGATGAAGCGCGACTGCGGATCGTCGCGTGCCTCACGCGGCCAGGTGCTGGTGAGGTAGTAGTTCAGCGCCGGGCGGCACTTGGCGCAGCCGTTCGGCGTGCTCCAGTTGAGAAACTCCATGGTCTTGGCCAGCCCGAGCAGATGTTCCTTGCGGATCGCTTCGCGGATTTCCTCATGGCTGAGCGCGGTGCAAGGACACAGCGGCTGCTTCTTCGGCGCCGCCGAGTAGTCGCCGCCGAGCGTCGAGGCGAGTATCTGCTCGACCAGGCCCGTGCACGAACCGCACGAAGACGATGCCTTGGTGTGCTTGCGCACCGCATCGACCGTGAACAGACCCTTGGCCTTGATCGCGTTGACGATGGTGCCTTTGCACACGCCGTTGCAGCCGCAGACTTCGGCGCCATCGGCCATTGCCGCGGCGCGGCTTTCGCCCGAGTGGCCGCTGTCGCCGAGATTGGCCTCGCCGAACATCAACGTATCGCGGATATCGCCGATCTCGCGCCCGTCGCGCAGCAGCTTGAAATACCAAGCGCCGTCAGCGGTGTCGCCATAGAGGCAGGCGCCGACCAGCTTGTCGTCCTTGAGCACGAGCTTCTTGTACACCCCGCCAATCGGATCGGTGAGAGTGATTTCTTCGGTGCCCTCGCCGCCCATGAAATCGCCGGCCGAGAACAGATCGATACCGGTGACCTTGAGCTTGGTCGAGGTGACCGAACCGGAATAAATGCCGATGCCGTGCTCGGCCAGATGGTTGGCGCAGACTTTGGCCTGTTCGAACAGCGGCGCGACCAGGCCGTAGGCGATGCCGCGATGACTGGCGCATTCACCGACCGCGTAGATGCGCGGATCGTAGGTCTGCATCGTGTCGCTGACCAGGATGCCGCGGTTGCATTGCAGCCCGGCGCTTTGCGCCAGCGCGACGTTCGGACGAATGCCGATGGCCATCACGACAAGCTCGGCGGCGAGTTCTGCGCCGTCATCGAAGCGCACCGCACGCACGCGGCCGGCGGCGTCGCCGAGCAACGCCTGCGTCTTCTTCGCCATGGCGAAACTCAGGCCGCGCTGCTCGAGCGATTGCTTGAGCAGGCCGGCGGCGGTCGGATCGAGCTGACGTTCCATCAGCCAATCCATCACGTGCACGACAGTGACGTTCATGCCGCGCTGCTTGAGGCCGTTTGCGGCTTCCAGACCGAGCAAGCCGCCGCCGATCACCACGGCATTTTTATACGTTTGCGCAGCGCCGATCATTGCGTGCGTGTCGGCGATGTCGCGGTAGGCGAGCACGCCCTGCAGTTCGGCCCCCGGAATCGGCAGCATGAACGGGTTCGAGCCGGTGGCGAGCAGCAGGCGGTCGTAACGTCATCGGCGATCACGCGCCGACGCGCGCGGTCAATGCGCGCGACCTTCTTGCCCGCGTGCAGCGTGATGCCGTGTTCGCGGTACCAGTCCCAGTCGTTGAGCACGATCTCGTCGACGGTCTGCTCGCCCGCAAGCACCGGCGAGAGCAGGATGCGGTTGTAGTTCGGATGCGGCTCAGCGCCGAACACCGTGATGTCGTACAGGTCGGGCGCGAGCGCAAGCAGCTCCTCAAGCGTGCGCACGCCCGCCATGCCGTTGCCGATCAGGACCAACCTTTGTTTGGCCATCGCATACCTCTCTGTACTGCAGTGCAGCAACAGCCATGCCAGTAGTGACACTCTTATTTTTCAACAAGTTAGATCACACGCTTCGATTTTTAGCACCAATTAGGTGCGATATAGCACCAATATGCTCCAGCACGTGGTCACGCGGCACCGGACTGCGCAGGAACGACGCAAACGCAACATCCGCCTTCGGGCATCCCTGCTAGAATTGGCGCCCTTTCGCCGCGTGGCAGGCGCCGCGCGCGAACAACGGCATTCAACGAAACTCCAAGGGAGCAACCATGGCCGACCCCATCATCCCCGCGCCCGCCGGCGGCGCCAAAATCACCATC
>VBNZ01000082.1:0-254 GCA_005877675.1 Gammaproteobacteria bacterium | reverse complement strand
GAAGACGCCGGACAAGGTCGACATGACGATCTTCCGCGAGAACACCGAGGACATCTACGCCGGCATCGAATACGCCGCGGGTTCCGACGCCGCGCAGAAGATTCTCGATTTCATCGCGCAGAACGATCCGAAGGCGTTCGACAAGATCCGCTTCGGCACCAAGGCCAGGGCCGAAGCCTGGCAGAAGCTGCTCGAAGGCATCGGCATGCCGCACCGCGAAGTCGGCGTGAACGTCGGCGTCGGCATCAAGCCCG
>VBNZ01000081.1:16012-16542 GCA_005877675.1 Gammaproteobacteria bacterium | reverse complement strand
GTCGGCTTCCCTGGTGATGGGACACGGTTATAGAGCCAGTTCGAGGTATCGGTCTTCTCCTCGTCCTCAACAAAGACGGACTCGATCTGCGCCTCGTGCCCCTTCGCCCAAGCGAATGGCGCATGGTCGCCAACGTCGCCGGAGATGAGCTCGCCGACGAAGTCGGCCGCGCCCTCGATCAGGGGAAGCCTGAGGATGGTGGCGCCTGGGTCACCCGGGTTGAGTTCCTGCTGGGAATGGCTCTGCTGGATGTGTCCATATTTGTGAGCAATCACGTGGACGAAGCGGTCCTCAGGATCGGGGTTCATGAAGTCGGCGGCGCATAGTGCCTCTAGCCCCACCGTTACGCCGGACGGCTTGGTGATGCCGACCGGCCGGCTGCCCCACCACGATAGTGACTGGCGGGAACTTCGCCTCAGGATATATCCGGGCGAGCCTGTTGAGTGCCACCGCGACCCGTCGCCTTACTTGCGGAAGGACCGCTAGGCATCAGCGGGCGTCCTCATAGATCTGCGGGCGCTTCTCAATTG
>VBNZ01000081.1:11717-15908 GCA_005877675.1 Gammaproteobacteria bacterium | reverse complement strand
TTCCTATTTCTGGTTTGCCTAACTGGTTGAAATGACATCAAAACAAAAGTGTCTGGATAAGACCCGATCAGACGTCTCTAAGAACGACACTGATGGAAAATCGGAAACGAGGTTCTACCCATGGAGGAGAAACGAATATGTTGCTGAAAAACAAGGTTGCGGTCATCTATGGAGGCGGAGGCGCAATTGGCGGCGCTGTCGCGCGCGCTTTTGCACTCGAGGGAGCAAAGCTTTTTCTTACTGGCCGGCAGCGTGCGCCCCTGGAAATGGTCGCCAAGGAAATCTTATCGGCCGGCGGATCGGCTGAGGTCGCGGAGGTGGACGCTCTTGATGAGAAAGCGATGGACAGTCATCTGCAGTCTGTGACCGACAAAGCCGGACGCGTCGATATCTCGTTCAACGCGATTGACGTTCCGATTAAAACCATCGTCACAGGCGCCCCGCTGACCGCAAATTACACAAAATCCTACTTTCTGACTGCGCGCCTGGCTGCAAGGCGCATGATTCAAAATAAATCAGGGGTCATCATGACCGTCACTGCGCTTACCTCGCGCAAGGGCCATGCGGGGAACGGGGGGTATGGTTCGGCGCAGGCAGCCAAGGAAGCGCTTACACGCGACCTATCCGCTGAACTCGCGCCCCATGGCATCCGCGTGGTCGGCCTGCGGTCCGGCGCCATACCGCAGACAGGCACGCTGAGGGAGATCTTCGACATTAAAGGTAAGGCAATGGGTATGACCTGGGAACAGTGGCAGGGTTATCTTGCAGGCCCCCACACACAACGGGTCATGGTGCTCGAAGAGCTGGCAAACATGGCGGTCTTCATGGCGTCCGACAAGGCAAGTGGGATGACGGGAACGACCGTCAATCTGACCATGGGCGCTCTCGATGACTGAACCAAAACGAAGTTCGGAGAAATCCTTCATGTCTAAAACCAAATCAGATAACAAGCGACGACCGGACCATCTCGTCTCACCGTTCGCGTTGATTCGCATCAGCGCCATTCTGACTGTTCTACTGATGCTCGGGCACTTATGGGGATACCCTTGGGCCTCGACCCGCGACCCTCTAGAAACACAGCTCGTCGATACGATGCATTCTGTCGACTTTGTATTTCTTGGAGAGCGTTCGACCTATTGGAACCTCTATTTTGGCTTTGGCGTCTTGATCGCTGTCCTTCTGCTCACGTTGGCAATTGTCCTCTGGCTCTTGTCGGATCTTGCCTCTGTGGCCCCACAACGGCTTGGCGTCATGATTGGAATTATCTCCGCGAGCTGTTTGTTCGGCGCTTATCTCTCTTTTCGTTTCTTCTATATCCCGCCGTTCCTGACATTTTTGGTGATCTGCGTACTTCTTTCGGCGGCAGCCGTGCAACTACTGAGGCGGCAGACTCATCGAGATACGACCGGTGAGGCGCTTAGCTGAAGCCTGACTGCTAGCTCCCGCCCAATTACGGAAGAGAAGCAGCGACGCAGATCGATAGTTGTATACATTTAAAACCCAAAGAGGATGTCATGAGTGAATTCACGTTCATGTATCGAGGTCGGGAACTGCCCGAGTCCCCGGAAAAGATGCAAAAGCACATGGAAAAATGGCGCGCATGGTTCAAGGAACTTGAATCAAACGGTCACATCAAGGATCTGGGGCATGCGCTGGAGTCCTCCGGCAAGGTGGTCGCCGGCAAACAGAAAGTTGTGAGCGATGGTCCGTACGCCGAAGCCAAGGACGTTGTTGGCGGCTACACGTTGATCGAGGCCAAGGATCTCAAGCATGCGGCAGAGCTTGCGAAGGGCTGCCCGATTCTGGAGGCTGGAGGTTCGGTCGAGGTACGGCCGGTCCAACAAGTGAGCATGTAAATGGAACCCAGCGATCATCTATTCCGACACGAGTCGGGGCGACTGGTCGCGACGCTGACACGCATCTTCGGCGTTCATAACCTCACAATGGCGGAAGACGTCGTGCAGGACGCCTTCCGCCGCGCTTTGGAGGTTTGGAAATTCCGCGGTGTACCGGACAATCCTTCTGCCTGGTTGATGGCGACAGCGAAGAATCGTGCGTTCGATGTGTTGCGGCGGGAACGAACAGAACGGACCTTCGCCCCAGAACTCGAGCGATCGCTTCACAGCGAATGGACGTTGGTCCCGGCCGTCGAGGAAGCGTTTGGACCGAACGCCATCAAGGACGATCTGCTCAGGGTAATGTTCTCCTGTTGTCATCCGCGTCTGCCCGAGGTGGCGCAGGTTTCACTCGTGCTGCATATCCTCTGCGGGTTTAGCATCGATGAGGTCGCGAGCGCGTTTGTCTCCAGCGGGGCGGCCATCGAAAAGCGTATACAGCGCGCTAAGAACGTACTGGCGAGATCGAAGCGACTATTTGACGTCACATCGCCTGCAGACTTTGCGGTTCGCCTTCCCGCGGTCCACCGAGCACTCTACTTACTCTTCAATGAGGGCTACCACGGGGCTTCCTCGGAATCCACCGTGCGCAGCGAACTCTGCGAAGAAGCCATGCGGCTCTTGGCGATCCTGCTGCAACACCCGCTTGGGTCGACCCCAACGACGTACGCTCTAACCGCATTGATGTGTCTCAATAGTGCGCGCTTGCCGGCGCGTGTTGATGCTTCGGGGAACTTGAACAACCTTTTCAGTCAGGACCGATCGCTTTGGGATCAGACTCTGGTAAGGGAGGGACTCAAATTTCTGGAGCTTTCGGCCTCGGGCTTCGATCTAAGCGAATATCACGTCGAGGCGGCCATCGCATCGATGCATGCGACAGCGTCGCGTACTGAAGACACGAATTGGAAAGAGATCGTCACGCTTTACGACACATTGATGGCGATACGCCCTTCCCCCGTCGTTGCGCTCAACCGCGCAATCGCGATCGCGCAACGCGATGGTCCGGGACGTGGGCTCGAAGAAATCCGTGCTATCGAGGGCCGCGATCGGCTGTCCGCTTATCCGTTCTACCATGCAGCGCTTGGTGAGCTCGAGTTTCGCAGCGGCGAATACGAGGCCGCACGCGAACACTTTCGTGCAGCGATTTCGCTCGCCCGGAGCTCGATGGAGCATCGATTTCTCGAACAACGCGTTTGTGCATGTGAGGAGAGCATTCGGTCCTTCAATGCATAAGACCTTTTGTCCGATTGAACCGAATTTTGGCGGATCCATGAACCGCCAGTAATCCCGCAGCCTTTCGAAGGCTAGCGTCTTTGCGGCGCCGGTTTTCTTATGTATCGGGAAGGAATGTGGCTAGTTGCATGCGGCGTACTGCTGCATTGAGCCGATATACTTCGGGCAGCGATCTTGGATAGCGCCTTTCATTTATTCGCGTTGAGATGCCGGACAATAAAATGATCCGCGTGGCATGTTTGGGTTCCAGCAGCACGGCGGGGCGTGGACAGGCGTTCGATTGGATTGGCGAGTTGCAACAACGTCCGCAGAATCGCGAACTGCGCATGCTCAATTTCGGACGCGGCGGCGATCTTGCCTTCAATGCGCTCGATCGCGTGCGGGAGGTCGTAGCGTGCTGCCCGCAGCTCGTCGTGGTGTGGATCGGCGCCAACGATGTCCTCGCCGAGGTCTTTCCAAACGTCCGGCGATTCTTCCGAATTGCAAAACGCCTTTCGCGCGAGCCGTCACTGCCATGGTTTCGCGACAATCTCCGCTCGCTCGCTCGCCGCTTGAAAATCGAATCACCGGCCGTCGCGCTCTGCTCACTGGCGCCGATCGGCGAGGATGTCGCCTCGTCGGAGACAACTCAACGAACACTCAATCAACGTATTGCGGAATACAGCGCGACCATCAGGGCAATCGCGCGTGAAGAGGGCGCCGACTACATCCCGGTTTATGAAACCTTGAATGCGCAGATGGCAACCGCACCCGGCAAAGTGTTTGGACCCTTTCGATTTTCAGCTTTCTATCGGGACGCGTTCCGCGCCGTCGTTCAGCGAAAGTCCGCGGATGAGATTGCGCGAATCAATGGTTGGCGTTTTCACACCGACGGCGTGCACCTGAATCGACGCGGCGGCATGCTTGTCAGCGAGCTTGTGCAACGCTTCATTGACGAGAGAAAGCCGGTTCGTAGCTCTCCCGGCGCAAAATGATCGACTCTTGACGTTATAACATTTGTAGCTACACTATTCGCATGGTACTCGAACTGAAAATCCGCAAGGTCGGCAACTCGGTGGGCGTG
>VBNZ01000081.1:7161-11575 GCA_005877675.1 Gammaproteobacteria bacterium | reverse complement strand
CGCAATACGCTGCGCGAACTGGCGAAATGAAGCAACCGGTGTGGGTGCGGCGCGATGTCGTGCTCGCGTTTCACGAACGGTTGCTTGCCGAGCATGGCGGGCCCGCCGGCATCCGTGACGAAGGCCTGTTTGAATCGGCATTGGGTCGAGCGCAGAATCTTCTTGCTTACGGCAAGCCGACGTTGTTCGAACTTGCCGCAAGCTATGCTTTCGGCCTGATCAGGAATCACCCGTTCACCGATGGCAACAAGCGGATTGGTTTCGCCACCGCAGCGCTCTTTCTGCAACTCAACGATCTTCGTTTTGGCGCGGACGAAGTGGATGCGGTGCTGCGCACGCTTGCGCTCGCTGCTGGCGAGATGAGTGAGGCCGACTATGCGGCATGGCTGAAAGCCAATTCGAAGCGCGCATGAGCGCGACCACCCCGTCGAGAAACCCTGGAACTGCAGCGTCCTGCGTGACAACTTTGTGAAGCGCTGAGGAGTCCACGAATTTCCCGTGCACTTGCACGTTGTTCCGACGCCAAGAGTCAGGCGTCCGACGTAAGCGGTAGTCATTCACGCGAAGCGCAGGGGCGAGTCTTAGGATGAGACGAGCAACCCCAATTGCGCTGATCCTCCCGCTCACCCCCCCGGCCAAACCGGCGGCGGCGGCAGCAAACGCCCATTGCGAAACCGTCGCAGATAAGCGCCGCTGTCTTCACCAAAATGATTGCGCACGCATTCCGCTGACGGACTGCTATTGTCGTAGGCGATCACCGGGCCGAGCGGCAGCACGTCGAAATTCGTCAGCGCCACGCCGAACAGCGAATGCGAGTCGATATTGATGCCCGCGTCGGTCCATTTGTGCGCGCTGAACATGCCGTCGTCGGCGGTCAGTGGAATCGAGCCGCCGTCGGATAGGAACATCCCGTACTTCTTCAGCGTCCGCAGGATCACCTGCGCGGCCGGGTTGTAGGCCGAGATATTGAAACCCGCCTGCAGGCGCAGATGCGCGCCATACGGAATCGCGTCGGGCGAGGATGAGCTCGGCGCGTCATTGTGGCTCGCGGGATGCACGTAGGCGCCGCGGCGCATGCGACTGTTCGGCAGGATGAAACGGATCGCATGACCGAGGTCGCCGCCGACCTGCATCGCCGCATAAACTTCGTCTGGACCGAAGATCAGCGGTGCCATCGGAAAGCCCGCCGCATCGGCACTCGTGCAGCCGTCGCCGCGGCCGTTCTGCGGGTAGACGAGATCGAGCCGCCACTTCACCAGGCACAACGAATGCAGACCACCTGCATCGAGCGTCGTCTGATACGACTCGTACAGCGTGTTGCCGTCGACGACGAACAGATGACAGTCGTTATTAGCGAGATCGCAACTGTAGTTGTTCGAGCCTTCGATCGCGCCGATCGCGGGTAGCGGCACGCTCACGCCGGTATCGCAGTCGGGCAGGTAGTAGCCGCTCTCCTGCACCAGCGGCGTCGGCGTTGCCATCTGTCCGGCCGTGTAGAGCGTGTGCATCGAAAAATCGAGTTGGAAGCGCGTGTCGCCCGTGCCCCAGCCGCCGCTTGCAGCGATCATCGCGGCGGAATTCGGATCGGCGGGCAGCGTGGAGATGTCCTGATTCCAGATCGCACCAGACGGAAAATGCGGCGTCGCTTGCGCAGTCGTCGCAAAAATCCACGACAACATCAATCCGCACAGCGGTCCAGGCGAATATCGCATCATCCGCATCCCACCACGATGGTCCGCTGCAAGTTTACGCCGAAGCGCCGGTCGTGGAGCGGGAATGGCGAGTCGCTACGATCCACACGCGATTTCCATTTCGTGCGCAAACCCGCATGATGCGGCCTTCGTGCGGTGTCGAGGTCGCGAGGATGTCCGTCAACGAACTCCTGCATTATTTCGCTGCTGTCATCGCAACACTTGCGATCGCCGGCATCGCCGGATGGGGCGGGCTGGCGCTGTGGTTCAAGTGGTCGGCGAGCCGCGTTTCGACTGTCGTTAGCATGGCGCTCTGGTCAGCTTTTTGTATCGCCGTACTCGTTGTGTTGTGGCGCGGGCATGCGCCGGCTGCGTTGATGACGTTGGCCGCCGGATGCGCGGTATTCGCACAGTGGTGGCTGCGCCTGCATCCGTCGAACGATCGTATCTGGAACGACGATGTCGCGTGCCAGCTGACCGGCGTGGTGAGCGGCGATGCAGTCACGCTGCGCAATCTGCGCGACTTCGAATGGCGCAGCCGTACCGATTACACCGTGCGTTGGCACACGCGCGATTACAACCTGCAGCGCCTGCGTTCGCTCGACATGATCCTGTCGTACTGGGCCGGGCCGGCGATCGCGCACACGCTCGTTTCGTTCGGTTTCGACGATGGCGAGCAAGTGGTGTTCTCGGTCGAGATCCGGCGCCAGAAGGACGCGCTTTTTTCCGAGGTCGGCGGTTTCTTCAAACTGTACGAGTTGAGCATCGTCGCGGCGACCGAGCGCGATGTGATCCGCGTGCGCACCAACGTGCGCGGCGAGGACGATTATCTCTATCGCATACGCATGCCACAGCAGGCGATGCGCGAACTCCTCGTCGCTTACGTCGAGGAGGCGAACCGGCTGGTCGATGCGCCGCGCTTCTACAACACCATCACCGCCAACTGCACGACGATCATCTATTACATGGTCTCGCACATCGTAGGACGTCTGCCGCTGAGCCATCGTCTGCTGCTGTCCGGCTATCTGCCCGAATATCTATACGCGCTCGGTGCACTCGACCAGCGCTACCCATTGAACGAATTGCGTGCACGCGGACGCCTGCGCGACCGTGCGCTGGGGGCGGATCACAGCGCTGCATTTTCCGCAGAGATCCGTCGCGGCATTCCCGATCTTTTCGCAACAGGTGACCCGTCAACGTGAGTCAGGCTTGCGGCGTGCAACGGTTTTCACGGGGCCGGCCGCAGCGCGCGTTCGCGTTGCCGCGGTCACCTTTGCGCGCCGCATGATCTCCGGCCAGAAGCCGTCTGCTGGATAGATTTCCGCGACGAAATTCGCGAAGGCTTTTACTTTCGCGCTGAGGTAGCGATTGCTCGGATAGACGACAGCGAATGGCGTCGTCGGCGCTAGATACTCGATCAACACCGGCTGCAGCTCGCCGCTGAAAATATGGTTGAACACGACGGGGTCCGGCACTTGCGCGATGCCGACGCCGGCCAACGCCGCAGACACCGCGCCGGCCATCGAGGTCACCCCGAGGTTGCCGCGCGGCGTGAAGCTGTGCTGGCCGCCGTCGGCCAGGAAGCGCCAATCGGTCACGCGGCCGGTGGAAGGAGAAACATAGCGGATGCAGTTGTGCCGCTGCAGATCCTCTATGCACGAAGGCGTGCGATGCGCGGCGAGATAGGCCGGCGATGCGCAGGTGATCCAGCGCGAGTGCGAAATGCGTCGAGCTACGAGCGTGGAGTCGCTCGGAAAGTCGGCGCCTCGCGCAGCGCAGTCGATGCCTTCCTCGACGAGATTGACGGCGCGATCGGTGATCACGAGTTCCAGGTCAAGCCCGGGATTGCTCTGCAGAAACTTCGGCAGCTTCGGCATCATCAGCGTGAAGGACTCGGGCACGCTCGCACGCAGGCGGCCGCGCGCCTTGATGCGCGTGCTCGAAACGGCATCGTCGGCCTCGGCGACATCGTCGAGGATGCGCAGGCAGCGTTGATGATACGTGCGTCCCTCGTCGGTAGGGCTGAGCCGGCGTGTCGTTCGATGCAGCAGCCGTGTGCCAAGCCGTTTCTCCAACTGCGCAACGGCGTTCGTTACCGTCGGCCGCGACAGCCCGAGATCGTCGGCCGCGCGCGCAAAAGAGCCCTGCTCGATGACGCGCGCGAACACGCGCATGCAGAACAATTGGTCCATAGGCATTATTCAATTATTGAGAATAATAAATTAATTATAAGCGCCTTTATTGGCAATTGATTGCTCAATATAGTGCCGCCGGACCGCGTGGCATCGAATGAAACCGCTGCGCGACGCCTTGACTCACTTGGGGATTTCAATGACCTGGCCGATTACCGCCGCCGCAGGCGTGCTAGCTGTTGCGTTTGCTGCAGTATGTATTTCTCATGCGTACGCCGAGCCGCCCGATGCGCACCCGAACAGCAGCGCAGCAGATGCGGTCATCCTGCAGCGCGGTCGTTATCTCGTGCGCATCACTGGCTGCAACGATTGCCACACGCCGCGCTATGCCGAGACCGGCGGCGCAGTGCCGCAGGCGCAGTGGCTGACCGGCTCCGCCATCGGGTTTCGCGGCCCCTGGGGCACGTCCTATCCGGGCAATTTGCGCCGCACTGTGCAATCGGTGAGCGAATCGCAGTGGCTGGTGTTCGCGCGAACGCAGCGTCTGCCGCCGATGCCCTGGTTTTCGCTGGCGGCAATGAACGACGACGA
>VBNZ01000081.1:0-7141 GCA_005877675.1 Gammaproteobacteria bacterium | reverse complement strand
CCTGCGCCGGCGGCGTTGCCGCCCGGTGCGGCAAGCGCAACGCCGGTGATCGCATTCTTTCCGCAGCCGGATGTACGCAACGCGTCCACGCCGGCGCTGTCGCACGAATCGCAAGAATGGAGTCAGCCATGAAGCTTTACTACCATCCCGCTTCCACGGTGTGCCGGCCGATCATGTTGTTCGCGGCCGACCATGTGCTCGATCTGGACTATGAGCTCGTCGATCTGTTCACCGGTGAAAACCTGCAGCCGCGCTATGTTGCGATCAATCCGTCGCGTCAAGTCCCGGTGCTCGAGGACGGCCATTTCCGCCTCAGTGAAAGTTCGGCGATCTTAAAATATCTGGCGGAGAAGAAAGGTTCGCCGACCTATCCACGCGACCTGCGCGAACGTGCGCGCGTCAATGAATGCATGGATTGGCTCAACACCGGCCTCTACCGCGACCTCGGCTATGGGCTCGTCTATCCGCAGGCCTTCCCCAATCATCGCCGCCCCGACGCGTTGCAGAATGCCGGCGTCGTCGCATGGGCGCGCGACAAAGCAGCGCGTTGGCTGGACACGCTAGATCGGCATTTCATCGGCGCGCATGACTACGTTTGCAGCGATCAGATCAGCATCGCCGACTACTTCGCGGTCGGCATCGTGACGCTTGGCGAGGTGATTCGGCTGGATTATTCGCCCTATCCAAATGTGAGCCGCTGGCTCGCACGCATGAAGGCACGGCCGGCATATGGGCCGGCGCATGCAGCGTTTGATGTGCTCCTCGTGCAGCCGCATGCCGCAGCGCAATTCGTCGGCCTTCAGTGTGTAAACGGGTGACGCATGATCCGCAAGCTGCATCACAGCGCATATCGCTGCCGCGATTCGGAGGAGACCCGACGCTTTTACGAAGATTTTCTCGGGCTGACGCTGGCGCACACGCTGCATATCACCCAGACCCAGACCGGGCGCGGCACTGCGGTGCTGCACACGTTTTACCAACTTGCGGACGGCTCGTTCCTCGCATTCTTCGAGGCCCCCGACATGCCCTTCGAATTCAAATCGCAGCACGACTTCGATCTGCACCTCGCGCTCGAGGTGGATGAGAAGGACCTCGGGCTGATGCTGCAGCAAGGACGCGCACGCGGCATCCGTACGCGTGGCATTTCCGACCACGGCATGATCCGTTCGGTCTATTTCGAAGATCCAAACGGTTACGTGGTTGAGCTCGCTGCGAAACAGCCGATACATGCGGCGAGCATGGATCCCGCACTGAACGGCGCGCGCACGGAACTGCGGCGCTGGCAGCGAATGAAACAGCAGGCCTGCGCCCGTCGCATGAGCGGTACGTAGCGGATGCAAGCAAGGCGGCTCTGGCGCGAGTATGGCATGCCGGGTAATGTGCTCGCATGAGCACTGATGCGAAGCGCTTGCAGGAAGCGGCTGAAATCCGGTTGCCGCGCGACGGATTTTGTTTCGTGGCCGGGGCGGAGATGCGCGCCGGTCTGGAAACGCTCGGGCGGCTGAGTGACTGGCCCGCATTTGCCGCGAGCTGGGACGATCTCGCGTTCGACAGCTACCTTGCCGACCACGGCCGCTATCGGCGCCGGCGCCATGCGGTGTTCACTGTCATGCGCGCTGATGGTGGACATGACGACACGATCGTACGCGAGGCGCATCAGCCGCATTACCAGAGTCTTGAATACAACGCGCTGCAGGGCGGCATCGAACGCTGGTTCGAACCGATCGATGCCGCCATCGGCGCGGGCGCGACGCTGAGTACCGTTCTGCACTTTTGCAGAAATACTTTCGGTGCGCTCGCGCCGAACGCGAACGCTTGGCGCGTCGAAGTGCATCAATTCCGCATCGAGGCGCGATCGGACGAGCCCGGTCAGCCGACTCCCGAGGGCGTGCATCGTGACGGTGTCGATCACGTACTCGTATTGATGGTCGATCGCGTCAATATCGCGAGCGGCACCACGGAAATCTACGCGGCTTCCGATCGGCGCCTGCTCGGCAGCTTCACACTCGAGCGCGCGTTCGATGCCGCGCTGGTCGATGATGCGCGCGTGTTCCACGGCGTAACGCCGGTCGAGCCGATCGACCACACCAAGCCCGCGCATCGCGATGTGCTCGTGGTGACGTTCAAGCGCAAGGCCTGAAGCCTTTTTTTGCCGCAGGGGCGCTGGTAGCGCTGTGCTATAGTCGTGCGAAAACCAGCCAGGATGCGGCGCGCAACGCGTCGCAGGGATCATGTCCGACGCGAACGATATCAAGAAAGCCGCCCTCGACTATCACCGCGCCCATCCGCCGGGCAAGATAAAGATCGCCTCGACCAAGCCGCTGCTGACCCAGCGGGACCTGTCTCTCGCCTATTCGCCCGGCGTCGCCGCAGCCTGCGAGGCGATCGTTGCCGATCCCGCCGAAGTCTCGCGCCTCACCGCGCGCGGCAACCTCGTCGCGGTAATCACCAACGGCACCGCGGTGCTCGGCCTGGGACCGATCGGTCCGCTTGCAGCGAAGCCCGTGATGGAAGGCAAGGGTGTGCTGTTCCAGAAGTTCGCCGGCATCGATGTGTTCGATATCGAAATCAACGAGCGCGACCCGGACAAGCTGGTCGACATCATCGCCAGCCTCGAACCGACCTTCGGCGGCATCAATCTTGAGGACATCAAGGCACCGGAGTGCTTCGAAGTCGAATCCAAGCTGCGCGAGCGCGTCAAGATTCCGGTGTTTCACGACGATCAGCATGGCACCGCCATCATCGTGGGTGTTGCCGTCATCAATGCGCTGCAGATCACCGGCAAGCGCATCGGCGATGTGAAGATCGCCGCCTCGGGTGCGGGTGCGGCGGGCATCGCCTGCCTCGACATGCTCGTGCGCCTCGGCGCGAAGCCCGAGAATATCCTGGTCAACGACAAGGACGGCATTCTCTACGCCGGGCGTCCTGGGCTCATCGGCGAGTTGCAGCGTTACGCGCGCGACACCAAGGCGCGCAAGCTCGCCGACATCGTGGCGGGTGCGGATATTTTCCTCGGCGTGTCGGCAGGTGGCGTGCTGACGCAAGACATGGTCAAGACCATGGCCGAGCAGCCGGTCATCCTTGCGCTGGCCAATCCGACGCCGGAAATCCAGCCTGAACTCGCCAAGGCCGTGCGCCCCGACGCGATCATCGCGACCGGCCGCTCGGATTATCCGAACCAGGTCAACAACGCACTGTGCTTTCCGTACATCTTCCGCGGCGCACTCGATGTCGGCGCGACCACGATCAATGCGCAGATGGAGGTCGCCTGCGTGCACGCGATCGCCGAACTCGCGCGGCGCGAGGTGTCCGATGTGGCCGAGCGCGCGTACAACTACGGTGATCGCAGCCTGACTTTCGGCGCGGATTATCTGATACCGCAGCCGTTCGATCCGCGCCTGCTCGTCTCGGTCGCGCCCGCCGTCGCGCGCGCGGCGATGGAATCGGGCGTGGCGACGCAGCCGATCGCCGACCTGTGTGCGTACGCCGAGAAGCTTTCGCAATTCGTGTTCCGCACCACGGCGCTGATGAAGCCGCTGTTCGACCGCTGCAAGGCCGATCCCCGGCGCATCGTGTTTGCCGAAGGCGAGGAAGACGTGGTGTTGCGCGCGGTGCAGAACGTGGTCGACGAGGGACTCGCCAAGCCCATTCTGATCGGCCGCCCCGCGGTGATCGCCAAGCGCATCAAGCGGCTCGGCTTGCGCATGCGCGCGGGCGAGCACTTCGAGCTGACCAATGTCGAGGACGATCCGCGCTACAGCGAGTACTGGACCTATCTGCACAAACTCAATGCGCGTCGCGGCACCACGCCACAGCTGGCCAAGGCGATGATCCGCACGCGCGTTTCGCTGATCGCGGCGATCATGGTGGCGCGCGGCGAAGCCGACGGCATGATCACCGGCCTGATCGGCACCTATCAGTCCAAGCTCAATTACATCCGCAGCGTGCTGCCGCTCGATCCGGGGGTCAGTGCGCCGTCGGCGATGACCGGTGTGCAGAACGACCGCGGCGCGTTTTTCTTCATCGATACGCACGCGCAGGCCGATCCCTCTGCCGAGCAGCTTGCCGAGGCGACGCTGCAGGGCGTGCTGCGTCTGAAGATGTTCGGCATCAAGCCCAAGGTCGCGCTGCTGTCAGCATCGAATTTCGGCAGCCACAATTCGGCCAATGCGCAGAAGATGCGCTGTGTGCTCGAGATCGTACGCGCGGCCGATCCCACCGATGCGGCGCTTTCTGAAACGATACGCGCGCGCATCTTTCCGGGGTCGAATCTTATCGGGCAGGCCAACGTGTTCGTCTGTCCGAACATGGATGCGGCGAACATCGCCTACAACATGGTGCGGTTCATGACCGATGGCGTCGCGATCGGGCCGATCCTGATGGGCATTTCCAAGCCTGCGCATATCCTGACGCCGGCCTCGACCGTGCGTCGCGTGGTGAATATAACTGCGGTCGCATGCGTGGAAGCGCAGATCCGCGCGCAGCTCGCCAGCGCGCCCGCGCAAATCGACGACGCCGCGGCGGCCGGCTAAACTGGCGCTACACAAACGTTTTCAACGGTGCAGCGCGGAGAGCCGCAGCGGCGCATTAAGGTGGAGGCAGGCATGAACGTATTGAAAGACATCCTCGATCAGGATCTCGACCCGGTCGAAACGCGCGAATGGACCGACTCGCTCGGCGCAGTGATCAGTCACGACGGCCCCGAGCGCGCGCACTACCTGCTCGAGAAGATGGTCGATGCGACGCGCCGTGCCGGCGGCCATCTGCCGTTTTCGCCGACGACCGAATACATCAACACGATTCCGCCGCATTTGGAGGCAAAGTGCCCGGGCGATCCGACGATGGAGTGGCGCATCCGCTGTCTCGTCCGCTGGAACGCGATGGCCATGGTCGTGCGGGCGAATCGCAAGCCGGGCGAGCTCGGCGGACATATCGCGAGCTTCGCCTCGAGTGCGACGCTGGTCGACGTCGGCTTCAATCATTTCTGGCGAGCGCCGAGCGAAAACCATCCGGGCGATCTCGTATTCCATCAGGGCCACGCAAGTCCGGGCGTGTATGCACGCTCGTTTCTCGAAGGCCGCATTGGCGAAGATCAGCTCGATCTGTTCCGCATGGAAGTGGCCGGCAACGGGCATGGACTTTCCTCGTATCCGCATCCTTGGCTGATGCCCGATTACTGGCAGGCGCCGACCGTGTCGATGGGCCTGGGTCCGCTGCAGGCGATCTATCAGGCGCATTTCTGGAAATACCTCGAAAATCGCGGACTGATCCCGAAGACCGATCGCAAGGTCTGGTGCTTCATCGGCGACGGCGAATCGGACGAACCCGAAACGCTCGGCGCGATCTCGCTCGCCGGACGCGAGAAGCTCGACAACCTGATCTTCGTGATCAACTGCAATCTGCAGCGCCTCGATGGCCCGGTGCGCGGCAACGGCAAGATCATTCAGGAACTCGAAGGCGTGTTCCGCGGCGCCGGCTGGAATGCGATCAAGCTGGTCTGGGGCAGCTATTGGGATCCGCTGCTCGCGCGCGACACCAACGGCACGCTGCGCAAGCTGATGATGGAGTACCAGAAGTTCAAGAGCCGCGACGGAGCCTACGTGCGCGAGCATTTCTTCGGCAAGTATCCGGAGCTGAAGGCGATGGTCGCCAACATGTCCGACGAGGACATCTGGCGCCTGAATCGCGGCGGCCACGATCCGCACAAGGTTTACGCGGCCTATCACGAAGCGGTCAACACGCAAGGGATGCCGACCGTGATCCTCGCCAAGACGGTGAAAGGTTACGGCATGGGCGCGTCGGGCGAATCGCTCAATCCGACGCATCAGCAGAAGAAGCTCGACAACGAGGCCGTGCGCGCGTTCCGCGATCGCTTCCGCATTCCGATTGCGGACGCCAAGGTCGACGAGGTGCCGTACTACAACCCGGGCAAGGATTCGCCCGAAGTGAAATACATGCTCGAGCGCCGCGCCGAACTCGGCGGTTTTCTGCCACAGCGCCGGCGCAAGTCCGAGTCGCTGCCGACGCCGGAATTGTCCGCGTTCGAGCAGATCACCAAGGGCACCGGCGAGCGTGAAATTTCGACCACGATGGCGTTCGTGCGCGGCATCAATCTGCTGCTGCGCGACAAAGCCATCGGTCCGCGCATCGTGCCGATCGTCGCCGACGAGGCGCGTACGTTCGGCATGGAGGGCATGTTCCGACAGATCGGCATCTACGCGCCGTTCGGGCAGAAGTATCGGCCGCAAGACGCCGATCAGCTCATGTATTACCGCGAGGATGTGAAAGGCCAGGTGCTGCAGGAAGGCATCAGCGAGCCCGGCGCAATGAGCGCGTGGATCGCCGCGGCGACGAGCTATTCGGTGTCGAACGTGCCGATGCTGCCGTTCTATATCTACTACTCGATGTTCGGTTTCCAGCGCATCGGCGACCTCGCCTGGGCCGCAGGCGATATGCGCGCGCGGGGCTTCCTCGTCGGCGGCACGGCCGGACGTACCACGCTCAACGGCGAAGGCCTGCAGCACGAAGACGGTCACTCGCATCTGTTCGCGGGCGGTATTCCGAATTGCCGCGCCTACGATCCGACCTTCTCGTATGAAGTCGCCGTGATTCTGCAGGACGGCGTGCGCCGCATGATGACCGAGCAGGAAGACTGCTACTACTACGTCACCGTGATGAACGAGAACTACGCGCATCCGGATATGCCGGCGGGCGCGCAGGAGGGCATCATCAAGGGCATGTATTTGTTGCGGGACTCGGGAATTGAAGGCCGGGACTCGGGACTCGGGACCCGGGACTCGGGAAAGAACAAAGTCAAGAGCAAGGTGCCCGTCGTACAATTGCTTGGTTCTGGCACGATCCTGTGCGAAGCGATTGCCGCGGCCGAACTGCTGGAGAAGGAATTCGGCGTGAGCGCCGATATCTGGAGTTGCCCGAGCTTCTCTGAACTGCGCCGCGACGGCTTCGACGCCGAGCGCTGGAACCGCCTGCATCCCGAAGGCAAGCAGCGCATGCCTTACGTCACGGAGTGCCTCGCCGATCGGCAAGGTCCGGCGATTGCCGCGACAGATTACGTGCGCGAATACGCCGATCAGATCCGCGCGTTCATGCCTGACGGGAAAAAGTATACCGTGCTCGGCTG
>VBNZ01000061.1:6502-9310 GCA_005877675.1 Gammaproteobacteria bacterium | reverse complement strand
GCAACGTGCACTCATGGATGAACTAGTAAAGAAAGAAACTGTGATTAAGGAGCTTAGCGCAGCGCTTGCTGCCTATCGCGCTGCATATTCGAGACGCGAAGACTTGTCAGTGCGAAAAATGTTGTTCGTGCAAAAAGTGTCGCAATGGCGAAACAGCATGGCGACGAAAATCAAACGGTCTGCGCAGCCGAAATTAGGGACACTCAATCAACATGCTCCGATCGACTTGGTTCTTCCTGCCTGGTACGGTAAGGAGAAATTTCCAACGAATCCGCCACGGATATCGATCGTTACGCCGTCGTACAGGCAGGCTGCTTTCATCGAAAGAACGCTACAGAGCGTCCTGGATCAGGGCTACCCCAATCTCGAGTACTTCGTACAGGACGGTTGTTCCAAAGATGGCACCGAGGAGATTCTCGACCGATATGCTCATAGATTGAGCGGATGGCAGTCAAAGCCCGATGATGGCCAGTCAAATGCGATCAATCTTGGCATGGGACGCACCACCGGGGAAATCATGGCATGGATTAATTCCGATGATATTCTTTTCCCGGGTTCGCTGGCCTATATCGCACAGTACTTTGCCGCGCATCCGGAGATCGACGTCGTCTATGGACACCGGCTGTTAATTGATGAGAATGATCGACAAATTGGCCGCTGGATCATGCCGGCGCATGACGACAACATACTTTCCTGGGCGGATTTCGTGCCACAGGAAACTCTGTTCTGGCGTCGCGAGATATGGAACAAGGCGGGTGGTAGAATTGACGAATCGTTTCGCTTTGCAATGGACTGGGATTTGCTCGTCCGCTTTCGAAGCGCAGGTGCAAAATTTGCCCGCCTTCCTCGGCTGCTGGGCGGGTTTCGCATCCACACCGAGCAAAAAACTTCGACAGCCATCTCGGACATCGGATTCAAGGAGATGGCGCGCATTCGCGAGCGTGCGCTAGGAAAAAATCCTACTCACGTCGAGATCAGTCGCGCAATAGCCCCCTATCTGATCAGACATCTAGTGTCGGATCTTGTTTGGCGGCTACGCCGAGACTAAACAACCACCGGCACCGAACGACTACGGATTAGGATGAAGCATTTTTTGACAAGTAAAGAGGCGTTATGAAGGAATTATTCTTGCCCATAGTCGCGGCTGTCATATCCGCGTTTGGGCAAGTGCTGCTTAAATATGCAATGTTGCGGAATGGGCCAATTCAGCCATCGCTCGCAGGCGTGATATCTCTGATTACGCAGCCGAGGTTGATCCTCGCCTTAGTAGTCTATGCGATCGCCCTGTTGATGTGGTTGCAAGTGCTGTCGAAATTTCCACTCGGCATTGCTTATTCGATACTTGCACTTACCTATGTGGCCGTCCCTGTGTTGGCGTTTTTCTTTTTTGGTGAGCGACTGGTGTTCTTGCAATTTGTCGGGATGGCCTTCGTTTTAATCGGGGTCGCCTTGCTGGGGTATAACTATGGACACCACTAAGAAGACGTCGTTGCTGGTATTCATTGTCGCTTACAACGCAGCCAATAAAATTGAATCGGTACTCGATCGCATTCCGTCTTCGCTGCAGGAAGATTTTGATGTATGCGTGCTTGTTGCTGATGATTGCAGCAAAGATGATACGGCAAATATCGCGAGCCGGCATCTCGCCAAGGGATATTGGTGCCGTGCGCTCGTGATGCGCAATCCGGTCAATCAGGGATACGGGGGCAACCAGAAGATCGGCTATCAATATGCGATCGACAATGATTTCGACCAAGTTGTTTTGTTGCACGGGGATGGTCAGTACGCTCCCGAGGCAATGCCGCTTCTTCTGGAGCCATTTGCCGACAAGGATGTGGCAGCGGTATTCGGCTCGCGCATGCTTGATAAGCGTGGCGCCCTGAAAGGGGGGATGCCGTTCTACAAGTTCATCGGCAATCAGGTTCTCACGCGCGCGCAAAACGTCTTGCTTGGAACTTCCCTATCCGAGTTCCATACAGGCTATCGCATCTATTCGGTATCCGCGCTGAAGAGGCTTCCGTTTCAGATCAACACGGACGATTTCCATTTCGACACAGAAATCATCGTGCAGCTTGTCTTCGCAGGAGAAAAAATCGTCGAACTGCCGATACCGACGCACTATGGAGACGAGGTATGCCACGTTAACGGGATGAAATACGCAGGCGATGTCATGCGCTGCTCATTCAAAGCGCGGCTTGTGCGCATGGGGATATTCTTCGACCCGAAGTTTGCCGTTATGGCTACGGGTAAGTCGCAATATGTCAGCAAGTTCGATTTTCGCAGTACTCATTCGCTCGCGTTCGGCCGTATTTCGCAAAATAGCGTAGTGCTTGATCTTGGCTGTGCGGACGGATATTTGTCCGAGAAGCTAAGTAGCGAAAAGAAATGCGAGGTATTCAGCGTTGACGTAGAGACCGGAAAGAATGTTCAAGGTTGCCAATATATTTCCTGCGACCTCAACACGGGCTTGCCGGATGTGCCTTGGGAGCGACTGGACTGGGTGTTGCTAATGGATGTCATCGAGCACCTGAGCAATCCTGAGCGATTTCTTGCAGAGCTGCGAGACAGACTATCGGGCAATGCCAACGCAAGAATCATCGTCAGTTCCGGAAATGTATGCTTCTTCGTCACACGAACGATGATGATGCTGGGGCAATTCAACTATGGTCCGCGTGGGATCCTGGATATCACGCATACTCGTCTCTTCACAGTCAAATCGCTTGCTCGCATCCTGCGCTACGCGGCCTATCGCGTTGAACGCAAGGATTACATTTCGGCGCCTTATCCACTTGCCATTGGTCTGAATTG
>VBNZ01000061.1:2189-6482 GCA_005877675.1 Gammaproteobacteria bacterium | reverse complement strand
AACGCTTTAGCCCGAGTGCTTCCGGGGCTTTTTGCTTATCAGTCCGTCTATGAATTGACGGTACGTCCGAGCACCGCGTGGTTGCTGGCGAAAGCAATAAGAGTCTCCGATTCTGTTTCAAAATCCTGAGGATCAATCTGCATGGATTCGCGCAGTCGAAAAATCTCGGCTTTCTGGGCATGGCTGCTTCAACGGCCGAGTACTATTTCTATTTGCGTCTGCGCCGCACTCGTCGCAATCAATATATTGTGGGGCTATTGGGCAAGGGACCTTACGTTTGGAGATACTTCAAGCTATTTCAAGGGAGCCGTCCTGTGGCACAAATCTGCCTTGATTGACATCGTTTGGTCGCCTCTCTACGCGATCTATTACGGCTCCTGGCTTAACGTCACCAGCAGTGCGGAAGCTGCGACGTTCCTACACCGATTCGGCTTGATTTTCGCATCAGTCGTGCTGGTGCTCTGGATAGGTCTGGTTTCCCTGCCGCGAACGTTGGCGCTCGTATTGGCTATTTGGTGGGTAGTGCTACCGATTCACTATGACACCTTGTACGAAGTGCACTTATTCGGTGCACTTCCGGTATTGCTGATCATGGGTCTGGCGCTGACGCTATCGTCGCCATGGCGATTGCCTGTGATTCTGGGAATCTCGGCTGTCACGAGGCTATTAATACGCAATGAGTACATCATCCTCTGTGTCGTGATTGCGGCAGCCGCGCTCTATGAGATTTATGCGGCGGGTCGCAGAGCTGGCGTGCGGCCGGCATTGAAAGTAGCCCTTCGTTATGTATATTGCGTGTCGTTTGCCGCTGCTGTCGGGCTCTCCGCCTATGCGATTTCATGGGATCGGGGAGAGACCGCTGAAAAAATGGCGAGTGCGAAGCACACGCTCAATATGTGTCAAGTATTTGCGTTTGGCTACCAACAGCGCGACAAGAGTTGGGACAAGAGCCCCTGGACGGAGTGCCAGGATCTGATGCAAGCCAAGTTTGGGACCCCTTATCCAACATTGGGCCAAATGGCGATGAGCAATTCTGCTGAAGTGCTTCGCCACTTTCTTTGGAATCTTTCGCTCACAAGGGCTGGTGCGGAGGTTCTGCTGACGAACGCTACAACGTCTGAGTACAACCCCGACTATGCACCAGTAAAGAAAGCGCTATTTTGGCCGTCAGCACTCATGCTCGCCTCATTGTTTGTGTTGGTGTTGGGCGCTTGGAGGATATATCGATCCGATAATCCCTATGCGCATACCGCACGCGGGCATTTGACGCGTATCGCTCCGGTTATAGCAGGGTTGGTGCTGGTAGCTCTTGCGGTGATAGTGACTCAGCGTCCGCGTCCATCTTACCTACTCGCTCAGGGCGTGCTATATGCATGGATCGTGCTCCTCTCGCTCGGAGCATGCCTACCCAACAACTCGATGAAATGGGATTCTCGTTGGGTGGTTGGGGCACTGGTGGTGCTCGTTCTGTGGTTGATACCACCGTTCCGGTCAATTGAAGCGCTGAGCAAAACAGGCACCCTTGGTGAGGCATACAGCGTGTTTGCATCGGGCGCCAAGCGCGCCTGCGTGTCCCGTCCCGTAAATAAATTGTTTATTCCTTTTTATACAACTGAATTGGCAAGTTACTTGTGCTCGCCATACTTAGCGGATCCCAAGAGCGGCGTTGAGGCGATTGGTACGCTTACCGAGAATGCGGCCACGAGTTCGACGACTTTCGTGGCCGCTCTTGATGCACAAAATGTCACCTCGGCCTTCATAGAACCGCCGTTGATGAGTCAGTACCCATCGCTGGGAGGCTGCGGACCGTTGCAGAATGCATTTCGCGAGCGCGGTTGGGTATTATTGAATTATCGGGAAAAGGGACAGGGTGAGTGTTACGCTGCTTTTATTAAGGATTGAGAGGCGCGGTGGCGTCTCAGCAGATTGAACGACGGTGCCGGGGGGCGCCTGCAACCTCTTTAGAGTAAGAAAACATTCAACTAATGAAAAAGATCGCCCTTATCACCGGCGTCACCGGCCAGGACGGTGCTTACCTCGCCGAATTGCTGTTGGAAAAAGGCTATGAGGTCCATGGCATCAAGCGGCGTACGTCGCTGTTCAACACTGACCGCATCGATCATCTTTATCAAGATCCGCACGAGCCAAATCGCCGCTTTATCCTGCATCACGGCGATCTGACAGATTCGTCGAATCTGATCCGCATTATCCAGACGGTGCAGCCTGATGAGATCTACAATCTCGCGGCGCAATCGCATGTCGCGGTTTCGTTCGAGGAGCCGGAATATACGGCAAATGCGGACGGTGTCGGCGCGCTGCGCATACTTGAGGCGATTCGCATGCTCGGATTGGCCGGCAAGACGAAGTTCTATCAGGCTTCCACCTCCGAGCTCTACGGGTTGGTGCAGGAGGTGCCGCAGAGGGAAACGACGCCGTTCTATCCACGCAGCCCATATGCGGTGGCCAAGTTGTACGCGTACTGGATCACGGTGAATTATCGCGAGGCCTATGGCATTTACGCGTGCAACGGCATTCTTTTCAATCATGAGTCGCCGATGCGCGGCGAGACCTTTGTCACGCGCAAGATCACGCGAGCAATAGCGCGCATCGCACTCGGTTTGCAGGACTGCCTGTACCTCGGAAATTTGTCTGCACGGCGCGACTGGGGCCACGCGCGCGATTACGTCGAAATGCAATGGCTGATGCTGCAGCAGGATAAGCCTGAGGATTTCGTCATCGCTACGGGCATTCAGCACAGTGTGCGCGAGTTCGTGCTGCTCGCCGCCGCGGAACTCGGAATTACCTTGAGATTCGAAGGCAGCGATATCGCGGAAACAGGCGTCGTCGAGGCCGTCCGCGATGAACATGTCAAGGTCAAACCCGGCGATATCATCGTGCGTGTCGATCCGCGTTATTTCCGGCCAACCGAAGTGGAAACGCTGCTCGGCGACGCGAGCAAAGCCCATCAGAAGCTGGGCTGGCGGCCGAAGATCAGTTTCGCCGAACTGGTGACGGAAATGATGCTGTCTGACTACCAATCCGCGAAGCGTGATTCGCTGGTCAAGGCGCACGGTTATCCCGCATATGACTACCACGAATAACGGCATATCAAGTCAAGGCGCGATCTACGTCGCCGGCCATCGTGGCATGGTGGGCTCGGCGATCGTGCGCGAGCTTGCGGCGCGCGGCACAACGAATGTCCTCACGCGCACGCATGCGCAACTCGATCTGACGGACCAGGCGGCGGTCCGCCATTTCTTCGAGACCGAACGCCCTTCTCAGGTTTACCTTGCCGCTGCACAGGTTGGCGGTATTCATGCCAACAACACGTACCCCGCTGAATTCATCTATCGCAATTTGATGATCGAGGCGAATGTAATCCACGAGGCGTGGCGAACTGGCGTTGAGAGGCTGCTGTTTCTCGGCTCGAGCTGCATCTACCCGCGCATGGCAGCGCAGCCGATGGGTGAGGAATCGCTGCTAACGGGCACGCTCGAGCCGACCAACGAACCCTATGCAATCGCGAAAATCGCGGGCATCAAACTTTGTGAGTCGTACAATCGGCAATACGGCACCGATTATCGCAGCGTGATGCCGACCAACTTGTACGGACCAGGCGATAATTATCATTCGGAAAACAGTCATGTTATTCCAGCGCTGATTCGACGTTTCCATGAAGCCAAGACAAGCAGGGCGCCGAATATCACGATCTGGGGTACCGGCACACCGAAGCGCGAGTTCCTTTTCGTCGACGATATGGCCCGCGCCAGTGTGCACGTCATGCAGCTGGATAAATCCACCTACGCCGCCAACACGCAGCCGATGCTGTCGCACATCAATGTCGGTACAGGCGAGGATCTGACGATCCGCGAATTAGCGGATGTCATCGCGCGCGTCGTGGGTTATGAGGGTGTCATCCAGTGCGATCCGAGCAAGCCTGACGGCGCGCCGCGCAAACTGATGAACGTAACGCGTCTGCGGGCGCTCGGTTGGGCCCCGCAAGTATCGCTGGGGCAAGGTTTGCGCATCGCGTACCAGGAATTCCAGCAACAGCATCGGGAGTAGTCCGGAACGTGGCTCCTCTGATTACGATTGCCGTTCCGTCCTTCAACCAGGGCCGTTTCCTTGAGCAGGCTCTCGCGTCCATTTTCGATCAGGACCTTCCCGTGGAAGTGTTTGTCGCGGATGCCGGTTCCAGCGACGAAACGATGTCCGTTCTAGAGCGATGGGCGTCGCGACTGGCGGGCTGGCGCAGCCATGCCGACGCGGGACAGGCCGCCGCGATCAACGAGT
>VBNZ01000061.1:0-2163 GCA_005877675.1 Gammaproteobacteria bacterium | reverse complement strand
GAACAGCGACGACTGGTTTCTCAAGGGGGGGCTGAAGGCGCTGCATGCGGCGCTGGATGCCAGCCCGTCCGCGCCTGCTGCTTACGGCAGAGCATGGAACTATCTGCAACGTACCGGCGCAATGCGGCCCGTCTGGGTCGAGCCGTTCAGTGAGAAAAGGCTGGCGTGGCACTGCATCGTATCTCAGCCGGCGACTTTGATTCGCCGCGCGGCATGGGACTCGGTCCGCGGGCTGGACGAAACCCTGCATATGGCGCTCGACTACGATCTTTGGTGGCGCCTTTATCGGAAGCTGGGGCCGCTGCGGTTTGTCGATGCGTTCGTTGCGGTCAATCGCGAGCATGAGCTGACCAAAACCAGCTCGAACCGGCGTCTGCATTATCGTGAAGCGATGGCCGTTGTGCGCCGATACCACGGTCGACTGCCTTGGAAGTGGTGGCTGGCGCAGCCCTATAGCGTGTGGCTTCGTGGTCTTCTCCACCAATCCTCCGCAAGGCGCTTCTGAGCATTTTATTGCGGATTTTAGCGTCCCTAGTGTTTTTGTGATCCATTTGACGTATTCTTGGCGTTGCGGTCCGGCCACCGATCACGTGATCGGTTCTCTTAAATGTGGGGGATGTTATGAAATCATTTTCTGCTTTGGTGTTGTTGATCGGCGCGCTTTGCCTTGGCATGGCTTCGGTCGCGCAAGCACAGGCTACGCGCACATGGGTTTCCGGTGTTGGCGATGATGTTAATCCGTGTTCGCGTACGGCACCCTGCAAGACTTTTGCGGGGGCAATTTCAAAGACGGCGTCCGGCGGTGAAATTGATGCGCTTGACCCGGCTGGATATGGTGCGGTAACTATCACCAAACCCATCACGATAGATGGTGGTGGTGGACAGGTCGCTTCGATACTCGCATCGGGCGTCCAGGGCGTCATCGTCAATATCACGTCGGGCCCAACCGGCCCGGTGATCCTTCGCAATCTTCGTATCAACGGTGCCGGCTCGACCCTTGGCACAAACGGGATAAATCTAATATCTGGTTCGCCGCTGATTGTGGAAGACACTCGGATCTTCAATTTCAGCCAGAACGGAATAAACGCTACGGCTTCGGGTAGTCTCGTTGTACGCAATACCTCGTTTGAGAATACGACGACCGGCATTCATACGGCGCCATCGAGTGGCCAGCTCGCGGTGTCCATATCGGAGTCTTTGTTTTCAGGCGGGCAATTCACCTTCAACGTGGGTCCGCAAACGTTCCTGTCGGTGGGTCATTCAACGATCACCGGCGCGACGAACGCTGCCGTGTTGGCGAATGGAGGCATAATCAATGTCGACACGGCGTTGGTGGCAAATAACCCTGGCACGGCGTTGAATGCCGCCGCTGGCGTAATCCGTGTCTCGAACAGCCAGATCTACAACAATGGCGCGAGACAGGCCGGCACGATAGCCAGCGCTGGCAACAATCTCGACGCGGGCAATGGCGGAAGCGCATCGTCAGCGACGATTACCACGTTCTGAGGAAAAGATGAGGTCTTGCGAACGTCGCAAGACCTCTCTTTCACGCGTCACCACGTGCGCCAATCCGCGCCCGTTTTCACGCTTTCGGATATCGAACGATCCTTGCGTATCGCGCATCAACAAGCCCGTGATCGGCGTGCGCATTGGCGCCAGCATCGCGGCGAAGACTAGCGGGCAGATAGTCCGAACAAAATCGTAGGCAATGCGAGCAAGCACCCATTCGGACTCGAATAGGGGGCGAGATTCGCGAGGTAGCCGATCGTTTCGTCTATGAAAGCGTGATTGTTGCGTATATTTCGTATGCGCCTTTGCATGTAGAGCGGCGCGTAGATGATCATTGGGCCCGGCTCCGGAGTTCAGATTCGAGTATTCGATAGTGCCCGGAATCTCGATACCGTCGTCGCAGGTATCGTCCAGAAATTCTCGGACAGGCGTTCTTTCAGCTTTAGAATCACAGACGCGACGGGAATATTCTTGGCGGTGCGGATGCGTGCGGCGCCTTGCTCGCGCCGCTGAAGTTGCGCACGCCATCGCTCGCGACTATCTCGTCGAAGTTTCCGCGGGCGCGGCGGCCGCGGCAAATTTCCAGTCCGACGCATTTCGTAGCGCAGCAGCGAGGCGTTGATGATCTCGCTGCGTGCAGCGATTCCCCGTTTC
>VBNZ01000060.1:2562-7333 GCA_005877675.1 Gammaproteobacteria bacterium | reverse complement strand
CCGGCCACCGTCCGGGCATCAAGGGCGGCTACTTTCCGGTGTCGCCGGTCGACTCGCTCGGCGATCTGCGCAGCGAGATGTGCAAGGTACTGGAAGCGTGCGGGCTCATCGTTGAAGTGCACCATCACGAAGTCGCGACCGCGGGTCAGTGCGAGATCGGCACCAAGTTCAATTCGCTGGTGAAGAAGGGCGACGAACTGCTGACGCTCAAATACGTCATCCGCAACGTCGCGCATAGCAATGGCAAGACCGCGACCTTCCTGCCCAAGCAGATCGTCGGCGACAACGGCTCGGGCATGCACGTGCACCAGTCGGTCTGGAAGGACGGCAAGAACCTGTTCGCCGGCGACGGCTATGCGGGCCTGTCGGAGTTCGCGCTGTACTACATCGGCGGCATCATCAAGCACGCCCGCGCGCTGAACGCGATCACCAACCCCGGCACCAACAGCTACAAGCGCCTGGTGCCCGGCTTCGCAGCGCGAGCTGCCGCATTCCGTTCGTGCACTCGCCCAAGGCGCGGCGTATCGAAGTGCGCTTCCCCGATCCGGTCAATACGGGATATCTCACCTTCTCCGCACTGATGATGGCGGGCCTCGACGGCATCCTCAACAAGATCGATCCGGGCGCGCCCGCGGACAAGGATCTGTACGACTTGCCGCCGGAAGAAGAGAAGAAGATTCCGACCGTGTGCCACAGCCTCGATCAGGCGCTCGACGCGCTCGACAAGGACCGTGCGTTCCTCAAGGCCGGTGGCGTATTCAGCGACGACTTCATCGATGCCTACATCGAACTGAAGATGGGCGAAGTGTCGAAGTTCCGCGCGGCGACGCATCCGATCGAATACCAGATGTATTACTCGATCTGACGTTCGGATGTGCAAAGGCGCGGTCAGAGCTGCCGCGCCAGGATCCAGGTCATCACGGAGTTTATAGAAGTATACAAAATACCGCAGCACGGCGAAGCAAGAGAACCGCCGTCTGTGGGGGAGGAAGGAAATGGGGTCGCACGGCGCACAAGCGTTGTGCGCAGCGGATACGCGGCACGGCGCGCATTCGTTGCACCTCCGATCCGTGCGCCCTCTCCCGCAGACGAAGGTGCCGAACATGAAGCGACATGCTTTGATTCTCGCGTCAACCGCTGTATTGCTTCACGCGACGGCGAGCTACGCGCTCGCCGAAGATGCACCGCCCGCGGAAGCCTCCGCCCCCACATCCGCTGCGATGACGACGCCGGCGATGACCGGTCCGCTCGTCGCGAATCCGAAACCGACGAGCTTCGACCTCGACGCACTCGGCAGCTGGTATGTCACCGGCGCAATCAGCGGCCTTGGCCTGTGGCAGAACAACCGTTCCCCCGGCGATCGCCGGGCGCTTTCCGATCTGAGCAACGGTCAGGTCTTCATCCAAAAAACCGTCGGGGAGTGGCAGTTCTTCCTGCAAGCGGGTGCGTACTCCATGCCGTCGCTCGGCACGGCGTACCTGGCTGCACACAATGCAACCAGCGCGTTTTACGGCGTGGTCCCGCAGGCATTCGTCAAATACGCGCCGAACGACAGTTTCAACATCATTGTCGGCAAGCTGCCGACAATGATCGGCGCCGAGTACACGTTCACGTTCGAGAACATGAACATCGAGCGCGGCCTGCTCTGGAATCAGGAAAACGCAGTGAACCGTGGCGTGCAGGCGAACTACACCAGCGGCCCGATCACCGCAGCCGTGTCGTTGAACGACGGCTTCTACTCGAACCGCTACAACTGGTTGTGGGGCTCGTTGGCGTATGCGATCGACAAATCCAACACCTTGAGCTTCATCGTTGGCGGCAATACAGATCAATCTACCCGTGTGACGGCCGCTGCGCCGCTGCTGCAGAACAACAGCCGGATCGTCAACGTGATCTACACCCACACCCAAGGGCCGTGGACGATTACGCCGTATCTGCAATACACCAGCGTGCCGCGCAATAGCGATATCGGCATCGACCATTCGGCCTCGACGTTTGGCGGCGCCGTGCTCGCCAGCTACGCGGTCGATTCGAACTTCAGCCTGGCCGGGCGCGTCGAGTACATCGGCTCGAGCGGCAATACCAGCGAAGGCACACCGAGTTTGATTTATGGGCCGGGCAGCAAGGCTTGGTCAGTGACTTTCACGCCGACTTACCAATACAAGCTCTTGTTCGTTCGCGGCGAGCTTTCCTATGTGAAGGCCAGCAGCACGACACCTGGCTACGCCCTGGGAGCGGATTTCAACAAGACTTCGCAGGCGCGCGCGCTGGTCGAGGCCGGCATGCTGTTTTGACGTGTCTAGGCGATCGATCCTTGATCGCGAGAATCAAAAAGCGGCCGTCCGCGGCCGCACTTTTAAATGAAGTCACATTGGGAGAGTTCGATGAAATTGATCACCGCAATCATCCGACCGTTCAAGCTCGAAGAGGTGCGCGAGGCACTCACGCAGGTCGGTGTATCGGGCCTGACCGTGACCGAGGTCAAGGGCTACGGTCGCCAGAAAGGTCACACCGAGTTGTATCGCGGCGCCGAATACGTCGTCGATCTGCTGCCGAAGATCAAGATCGAAACCGTGGTCCCTGAAAACCTGCTCGACTCCGCGCTCGAAGCCATCACGGCTGCAGCGCGCACCGACAAGATCGGCGACGGCAAGATTTTTGTCAGCCCGATCGACCAGGTCCTGCGCATACGCACCGGCGAGTCCGGCAAGGACGCGCTATGAACAAGTCGTCTGTGCGCTCGTCCCTGATCGCGAAGATCACGAAGCGGCCATCCGTCGCCGCACTTTCAAATACGGCCAAAACCATTCCCATGAATATTTCTACTGACTGGAGACGCAACGCGCCCGTCCTGCTCGCCACTCTCGCCGGCGGCGCGGCTGCATTGTTCTTCGCCACACATGGCTTCGCCCAGGAAGCCGCGCAGACTGCGGCGCCCGTGGTGGCGGCAGCCGCACCTGTGGCGACGCCACCGGCGCCCGTGCCGAACAAGGGCGATGTGGCGTGGATGCTTACCTCGACTGCACTCGTGTTGCTGATGAGCGTGCCCGCGCTCGCGCTGTTCTACGGCGGCCTTGTGCGCACCAAAAATATGCTCTCGGTGCTGATGCAGGTGTTTGTCGTGTTCTCGCTGATCACGGTGCTGTGGTGCGTGTACGGCTACAGCGTTGCGTTCACCGAGGGCAACGCGTTCTTCGGCGGTTTCTCGCGGTTGTTTTTGAACGGCACATTCAATCCGGCCGACGGCTCGTTCTCGATGGCGGGCACGTTCTCCAAGGCGACTCCGCTGTACGAACTCGTGTTCGTCGGATTCCAGGCGACATTCGCGGCGATCACTTGCTGTCTGATCCTGGGCTCCATCGTCGAGCGTGTGAAGTTTTCCGCGGTGCTCATCTTCATGGTCATATGGTTCACCTTCAGCTATCTGCCGGTCGCGCATATGGTGTGGTTCTTCGCCGGGCCCGACGCGTACACCGGCGCCGACGTCGTCGACAAAGTCAACGCCACGGCGGGCTATATCTGGCAGATGGGCGCGCTCGATTTCGCCGGCGGTACGGTCGTGCATATCAATGCCGGTGTCGCAGGACTGGTCGGTGCGTTCCTGATCGGCAAGCGCGTCGGCTATGGCAGGGAAGCGCTCAAGCCGCACAGTCTGACGATGACGATGATCGGCGCTTCGCTGCTGTGGTTCGGCTGGTTCGGCTTCAACGCAGGTTCCGCGCTCGAAGCGAACGGTTCGGCGGGGCTTGCGTTCATCAACACTTATCTTGCGACCGCGTGCGCGGTGTTGTCGTGGACCTTCGCCGAGTGGATCATCAAGGGCAAACCCTCGATGCTCGGTGCGGCGTCGGGCGCAGTCGCAGGACTCGTCGCGATCACGCCGGCCGCGGGCAATGTCGGCATTCCGGGCGCATTCGCGATCGGCTTCATCGTCGGTCCGATCTGTCTGTGGGGCGTGACTGGCCTGAAGCGCATCATCAAGGCCGACGATTCGCTCGACGTGTTCGGCGTGCACGCGCTCGGCGGTGTCAGCGGCGCGCTGCTGACCGGCGTGTTCAACGCGCCGAGCCTCGGCGGCCCGGGTTCGGTGCAGGACTGGGTCAAGATGACGAGCGGCTATCCGGGCATCGTGAAGCAACTGTTGATTCAGGCTCAAGCTGTGGGCATCACGATCGTGTGGACTGCGGTCGTCGCGTTCATTGCATTCAAGCTCGCTGATCTGATCGTGGGCTTGCGCGTCTCCGAAGAACAGGAGCGCGAAGGTCTCGACATCAGCTCGCATGGCGAGTCGGCGTACGACATGTAGCAGGCCGCTCTCAAGCAACAGCACTCGACGCACCCTCCCCGCGACGAGTGTTTTTTGAGCCCGGCGGCGATCTGCCGCCGGGTCTTTTTCACCCAGATAGCCAATTTGCACTAGAATGGTGCAATGACTCTTCCGGCTGTTCCAGTTCAAGCCAATACCGATACCGATACCGAAAGCGTGCTGGATCAGCTCGAAACCGGCGTCGCCCTGCTCGATGCAGGCGGCGCACTCGTCTACGCCAATCCGGCGTTCTGCGAACTATTCGCGGTCAGCCCTTCGCGCTCGCGCGGCCTTACGCTGCACGCCCTGGGCGAGGCCGAGCGGGTATTCGCGCCACTTGCCGCGCGCGTGCGGGCGCAGGCGATGACCTTGCGTCTGCGCGAACAGCAATTGGAGACGCGCGCTGCGCGCCCGCTGCATGCCGATGTCTCGATCAGTCCCTGGTCGGACGACCGCGTACTGATC
>VBNZ01000060.1:0-2494 GCA_005877675.1 Gammaproteobacteria bacterium | reverse complement strand
CACGAGGTGAAGAATCCGCTTGCGGGTGTGCGCGGCGCAGCACAGTTGCTCAAGCGCCGTGTCGGTGATGCCGAACTTGCGCGCCTTGCCGATCTCATTATCGGCGAGGCCGACCGCCTGGCTGCATTGACCGACCGCCTGTTGCAGCCCGGCGGCAAACCGCATCTGGCGACGATCAACCTGCACGAAGTCGCTGAGCGTGCGCGCGAACTCATCGCCGCCGAAGCGCTGACGCAGGTGCGCGTCGAGCGCGACTATGATCCGAGCCTGCCCGGCCTGCGCGGCAACCGCGATCGTCTGCTGCAACTCGTGCTCAATCTGATGCGCAACGCGCTGCAGGCACAGGCGACACGCATCAGCTTGCGCTCGCGCGCCGAGCATAACGTGCTGATAGGCGAAAAGCCGGTGCGCCTGGTGGTGCGGCTCGACGTGATCGACGATGGTCTTGGTGTGCCTGAAGGCGTGCGTGAGTCGCTGTTCATGCCGCTCGTATCGGGGCGTAGCGATGGCACCGGCCTTGGCCTTGCGCTCGCGCGCGAGATCGCGCAGGAGCACGGCGGCACGCTGACGTTTCGCAGCCGGCCCGGACATACCGTATTCAGTCTGATGCTGCCGCTCGGCGGCGAAGCGGCGCGAGGCACCTATGGCTGAGATCCCCACGATCGACGCACGTGGCAAAGTGATCTGGCTTGCCGACGACGACGCCGCGATTCGCTATGTGCTGAGCGAGGCGCTGCGCGAAACCGGTGCGATGGTGCGCNNNNGACGCCGACGTGCTGCTCGCTGCGTTCGACGACGACGCGCCACCCGACGTGATCCTGAGCGACGTACGCATGCCCGGGGCGAGCGGACTTGATCTGCTCGAACGCTTGCGCCGGCGCGGCGCCGCAACGCCCGTGATCGTGATGAGCGCGTTCACCGATGTGGCTTCGACCGCCGCCGCCTATCGCGGTGGCGCATTCGACTATCTGCCCAAGCCCTTCGATCTCGATCAGGCGGTCGCGTCCGTGCTGCGCGCGCTCGCGCAAACGCCCGCGCCCGCGACGAGCGCGCCTGCGCCGGCGCTGGAAGTCGAGCTGATCGGCACTTCGTCGCCGATGCGCGAAGTATTCCGTGCGATCGGTCGGGTCGCGGTGAGCGATCTCAATGTGCTGATTACCGGACCGACCGGCACGGGCAAGGAGCTCGTCGCGCGCGCCTTGCATCGGCATAGTTCACGCGCCGTGCGGCCATTCATCGCGCTCAACACGGCGGCGATTCCGGCCGAACTGCTCGAATCGGAATTATTCGGGCACGAAGCCGGCGCGTTCACCGGCGCGCTCAAGCGCGGCATCGGCCGCTTCGAGCAGGCGCATGGCGGTACGCTGTTCCTCGACGAGATCGGCGACATGCCGTTGTCTTTGCAGACACGCCTGTTGCGCGTGCTCGCGGAGAACGAGTTCTATCGTGTCGGCGGACGCGAACTGATCCGCGCCGACGTGCGCGTGGTCGCAGCGACGCATCAGGATCTCGACGCGAAAGTCGCGCGCGGCGAGTTCCGCGCCGATCTGCTGCATCGTCTCGACGTCGTGCGCCTGCGCCTGCCGCCGCTGGCCGAGCGCAGCGAAGACGTGCCGCTCCTGGCCGAACATTTCGTCGCGCGCGCCGCGCAGGAAATGCGCAGCGAACCCAAACGCCTGACTGCTGCCGCGCTTGCCGCGCTCACGCGCATGCCGTGGCCGGGCAATGTTCGTCAACTCGAAAATTTGTGCCGCCGCCTGGTCGTGATGACACCGGGGCGCGACATTCGCGCGCAGGACTTGCCCGTCGACATCGCGCCGCACGACGCACTCGACACGGGTTGGCGGCAGGATCTGCTGCGCACGACGCGCGCACGCCTGGCGCGCGGCGAGCACGATGTTTACGCAGCATTGCGCCGCGAGTTCGACGCGACGCTGATCGAAGCTGCGTTGAGCGAAAATGACGGTCGCCGCACACGCGCGGCAGAGCAGCTCGGTCTCGGCCGCAACACACTCACGCGCAAGGTCGGCGCTTCGCGCCGGCGCGGCACGAGTAAAGACCCGAAAAAAAATAAATAGAAACTTCAACAATCATGCACACGCAGGAACAGACCGTATACATCCGCCCCGCACAGCCGAGCGACATCGATGCGCTCGTCGCGTTCAACGCCGCAATGGCACGCGAAACCGAAGACAAGGCGCTCGATCCCGCCGTGCTGCACGCCGGTATTGCGGCGGTGCTCGCCGATCCTGCGCGCGGCTTCTATCTCGTCGCCGAATGCGCAGGCGCGATCGCCGGCTGCCTGATGATCACGCACGAATGGAGCGTCTGGCGCAACGGCGACTGGTGGTGGATCCAGAGCGTCTACGTCGATCCGGCCTGCCGCCGCCGCGGCGTCTACCGGGCGCTGCACGCGGAGACCGAGCGGCGCGCGCGCGCAACGCCAGAAGTGATCGGTCTGCGCCTTTACGTCGAACGCGACAACGCGCATGCG
>VBNZ01000059.1:14829-19132 GCA_005877675.1 Gammaproteobacteria bacterium | reverse complement strand
CGCTCCACGCAGCGCCACTCAAATAGCCATTGCCGCCCGCGCCATCGCAGCCGGCAGCGCAGCGGAACAAGCCCGTGTCCGAAGCGACATTGTGCGTCCCGCCTCCGTTGTGGAAGGTCACGGTATCGCCGGCATTGATCGTCACCGTCGCTGGCGTGAAAGTCAGGCTGCTGGTAGCGGTCACGGTCACATTGGCCGCATGCGCGCAAACGAGCGCGAACATCAGCATGATTCCCAAAAGCAAGTTTCTGCGCAGCATTACGGTCTCCATGATCGATTAGGTTGGCACGGCGAGTAGCGGGTCCCACCCGCCATCCATACGTCCATACCCGCCTGATGGCGCGAGGTTCAAGCAGATTGACCGGTTTACGCATTTGAACCTTGCAGCGCCTTCGAGGAATACACTTGCGAACAGGAGGAATAGGATGTTTGGTATCCCCACGAGGCCGCAGTCGGTTTCGGTGCCGGATCTGCCTGCCGCACGCAGCGGCGCAGCGAATGCAGCCGAGGCCGCGCTGCTCGAGCGCACCGTACAGGGCGACCTGCGCGCGTTCGAGGCCCTGTACCGTGCCTATTTTCCGCGCCTGACACGTTTTCTCGAGCGCATGACGCGGCGGCCTGAACTGGTCGAGGAAATCCTCAACGACACGATGCTGGTCGTATCGAGCAACGCGCACAAGTACAACCGCGCGTCGAAGGTGTCGACCTGGATTTTCGCGATCGCGTATCGCAAGGCGCTTAAGGCGCTGCGCGACTCACATGATTTTGCCGAGACCGACGTCGATCTCGCCGAACTCGCCGGCGCCGACGAACACGAGCCGAACGATGAGCTGCTGCAGCTGCAATTGCGGCGTGTGCTGTCCGAGGCGGTCGAGGCCTTGAGCGCCAATCATCGCGCGGTGATCGAACTGACTTACTTTCAGGAAATGGGTTACCGCGAGATCGCTCACATCATGGCCTGCCCGATCGAGACCGTGAAGACGCGTATGTTCCATGCGCGGCGCCGACTGAAAGCGCTGCTGCCCGACAAGCTGGAGGATTTGCTGTGAGCGCGAATGTCGTCAATCTCGGTTCGGGTGCGCACCAGACGGTGGCCGAGCTCTTGCCGTGGTTCGTCATGGCGACGCTCGATGCCGACGAATGCGCGCTGGTGGAAAGCCATCTCGCAGATTGCGCCGCGTGCCGGCGCGAGCTTGAATGGCATCGGCAATTGCGTACGGCGCAGGCCGCACCGGTTGCGGCACGCGACGTCGATCGCGCGTTCGCGGCCTTGCGCGCGCGCCTGCCCGCGCCTGCGCGCGCGCCGCGTATGCGCTTATGGGAGGCATTGGGTGCATGGTGGCGGGCGCAATCCACGCCGATGCGCTGGGCGTTTGCGCTGCAGCCGCTGCTGATCGTCGGTCTTGCCGTAGCCCTGGTTGGCGGGCATGGCGGGCCGGCCGCGGCGCCGTCGCCGCAGATCTATCACGCGCTCGCGCGCCCATCGGCGGAGACTTCCGGTCGCCTCGTCGTCGTGTTCGCGCCGCAAGTCACGCAGGCTGAGATGCGCCGTGTGCTGCTCGCGAGCGGCACGCGCATCGTCGATGGCCCGACCGCGGCTGATGCCTACATCCTTGCGGTCGCACCCGAGCGCGCCGCGCAGGCGGCACAGCAGTTGCGCGCGGAGTCCTCGGTACTCTTGATCCAGTCGCTCGATGCGGAGAGCCTGCGTTGAAATTTCGCTGGGCCAGTTGTCTCATGCTGCTGCTGAGCCTTTGCGGCTTCGGCAGTGCGTGCGCGGCGGAAGGCGACAAGGCGGCGCAAACGCAGAGTGATCCGGCACGCGAAGTGCTGGTGATGCTGCATCTGCCCGCGCCGCATTTTCATCCGGGCACGGCTTACGGCGGCAGCTACACCGAGCGCCCGGGGCAGGGCGCTCGCCGGCATGTCGCAGCGCAACTCGCGCAAGACTATGGGCTCGTACTCGTATCCGATTGGGCGATGCCCGATCTCGCCGTCGACTGCTATGTGATGCGCGTTGCCGGCAGCGGCGATGTCGGCGAAACGGTGCAGCGCATGTCGAAAGATCCGCGCGCACGGTGGGTGCAGCCGATGCACGTCTATCGCGCGCTGGCGCGTGCCGATTCGCTGCAGCCGCTGCAACCGAGCGTCAAGCTGTGGCATCTCGATGAGTTGCACAAAGTCGCCACTGGCCGCGGTGTCAGTGTTGCGATCCTCGACAGCGGCGTCGATGCGCGTCATCCCGATCTGGCCGATCGCATCGCGGCGGCACAAAACTTCGTCGATGAGCAGCCGATCGCCGGCGAATCCCACGGCACTGCGGTCGCAGGTATCATAGGCGCACGCGCAGACGACGGAGCACGTATCGTGGGTATCGCGCCGCAAGCCAAACTGATCGCACTTCGTGCCTGCTGGGAGGCCTCGCCTGCCGAGACGCTATGCAGCAGCTTTACGCTCGCCAAGGCGCTGCAATTCGCCATACGCAACGATGCCAACGTGATCAACTTGAGTCTGGCCGGCCCCGAGGACGAATTGCTCGGCCGCCTGATCGATGTTGCCGTTGCACGCGGCGCGACCATCGTCGCCGCAGTCGATCCGGCTCTTCCGGGCGGCGGATTTCCTGCCTCGCACGCTGGCGTGCTCGCTGTCGCCGATGCGCAAGCGACGCATGCCGCACAGTCGGCGAGCGTGCTCGTCGCACCGGGTGCCGATGTACCGACAACTGCGCCGGGGGCGAAGTGGAAATTCGTATCGGGCAGTTCCTTCGCCGCCGCGCATGTCGCGGGCATGGTCGCGCTCGTACGCCAGGTTTCGCCGGCGACCACGATGCGCGAATCGGGCGCGTGGGTGCGCGTGCCCGTGGGCGAAGCGGCGGCCGGCAGCGTGGACGCATGCGCAACGCTGCAGCGCGCGGCACCGGCATTGCGATGTAGCAGTACTAAGGGCCGGGCCGCACAGGCGTCGTGGTAGGCGGCGCTCGCGGCATGCGCCGCACTCTGCTCGCGTACCTCGCTGTGGCGCTGCTCGGCGCCGCCGGCGTTGCGCGCGCGCAGGTGTCGGCGCAGGTCAGCGTGACCAACGACAATGTGTTTCGCGGCGTGTCGCTCAGTGATGGGCGTGCATCGGCCGCAGCAGAAGTGAATTACGACAACGACGCCGGATGGTTCACTGGCGCGCAAATTTCTTCGACGCGTCTCGCCCGCGAAAATCACGACCACCCCGAAATCGTGTTCGACGCCGGCTACGCGCACGCGCTCACCTCGACGCTGACGTGGGAGGCGGGTGCCACGTATTCCATTTTCCCCGGTTTTACTTATTGGAACTATGGAGAAGCGTTCGCCGGCGTGCTCGCGGAAAACTGGAGCGCACGCCTGCACTATGCACCGGACTACTTCGGCCGTTCGCGCAAAACTCTATATGCGGAATACGACTACCAGTACGCGCTCGACCGGCACTGGCGCGTCATTGCGCATGTCGGCGCCTTGCACAGCGCACCCGCGGCCGCCGATGGCCGTGCCTGGGCCTACGACGGCAGCCTCGGCATCGCTGCGCGTTTCGGCAGCACGACGCTCGCTTTCAGACGTGTGGCGATCGATCGGTCGAATTACTTGTATCCGCTAGCGCCAACGAGCGAGCGTGCGGATTGGGTATTGAGTTTGGCGTGGAGTTACTGACCGTTACGGCAGCGATTGCTAGTCAAGTGGTGCAATTGGGTTCCAGTATCCCGCAAGCGCTGAGTGTTCTTCGGGCTGTATCGCGTGCCCAAAACGCAGCGGAATTTGTCAGTCCTTGCGCTTAGCCTTAGCAGACACCCACATTGCGATATCGGCATCGAACACAAGTTCGTTCGATGCATCGCGCACTTCGATCAGCGCATATGCTTCCTGAGCGGGCGCAGCGGCGGGCGGCACGTTGACGCTCGCGGTAGCGGTCAGCGTGCCCTTCGCCCTCTTGAGGTAGCGCACCGTCATGCCTTTGGGAATCCAACGCTGGCTGTCGGCGATCGTCGCATCGATGGCAAGGCCGCCCGCGAGTTCCGCCGCGCAGCACATCGCGATTGCGTGCACCGTGCCGATGTGATTGCGCACGCGGCGGCGATCGTGGAACCGCACGACGCAGCGGCCCGGTGCGAGTTCCTCGATCAGCGGTCTGATCGATGCGAAGTACGGCGCCTTGAAGCAAATCAGGCGCGTGAAAGTCCAGCGACCCGCGGCGGATGAGCCAAGCAGGCGGAAAAGTTTGAAGGATTGGGCGGGCATCGATGCGCTCTCTGCAACTCTTGAAGCCCTCTCCTCCGACGCGC
>VBNZ01000059.1:13236-14811 GCA_005877675.1 Gammaproteobacteria bacterium | reverse complement strand
ACCCCAACCCTCTCCCCCAACGATGAAGCTGTTAGGGGAGAGGGAGTTAGGCGACAGAGCGCAACGTCGGCCGCGGAACAATTTAAGCGACTGGGCGGGCATCGATGCGCTCTCTGCAACTCTTGAAGCCCTCTCCTCCGACGCGCTTTTTGTCGGGGAAGAGGGTTGGGTGAGGGGGTGCTCTCGCTCGCAGCTAAGATCAAAAGACCCCCTCACCCCAACCCTCTCCCCCAACGATGAAGCTGTTAGGGGAGAGGGAGTTAGGCGACAGAGCGCAACGTCGGCTTGGGGTGCTTGACCACCGCCTCAAGTTCGGAGGGATCGAAATCGTCGACGCCGATGAACTCCGCCGTTGCCGCGCGCACGCGTTCGAGCAGCTTGCGTTCCTCGGCCGTGATCGCGCCGATCTGTTCGGCTTCGGCGAGTTGCTCGGCAGCGTCGAGACTCTTGAGCGCGCCGGTTTTCTGCGCCTTGGCGAACTTGCGCTCGACCGGCTCGGCAGCGATCACATCGGGCAGCAGCGCATTCATGCGGCCGATCACGTTGTTCGGATTCGGCGTCAGATAGGTCCATTCGGCGAGGCGATCGCGCGCATCGTTCGGCGCGCACAGAATCGCAGCGACGCGGCGGCCGAGGCGATCTGACGGCGGCACTTCGCGGCGGCCAAACGGGAACACGAGCGCACTCAATATCCAGGCAGCCGGACGAATCGGAAAATTGCGCAGCACGCCGGCGAGCGCTTCCTGCATGCGATAGGCGCAGTCGTGGAACGCCCATGCGAGCAAGGGCTGATCGGCGACCGGGCGGCCCTGGTCCTCGTAGCGCTTGAGCATCGCGCTCGCGATGTACAGGTTCGACAACACGTCGCCCAGACGCGCAGAGAGTTTTTCCTTGAACTTGAGCTTGCCGCCGAGCATCAGCATGGCGCTATCGGCGACGAGCGCGAGATTCGCTGCGTAGCGATTGAGCTTGCGGTAGTAGCGTTTTGTATACCTGTCGCCGGGCGCGCTGCCGATTTTGGCGAAGCTGAGGCCGAGCACGAGGCTGCGCGCGGCATTCGAGATCGCAAAGCCGATATGCGCGAACAGCTCGCGATCGAATGCGCGCAGACGCGTCGTGTAATCGGGAATCTGTGCCGCCTGCATTTCCTTGAGCACGTGCGGATGGCAGCGGATCGCGCCCTGGCCGAAGATCATCAGACTTCGCGTCATGATGTTCGCGCCCTCGACCGTGATCGCAATCGGCGCGGTCTGATAGGCGCGGCCGGCGAAGTTGCTCGGGCCCAGCTGCACGCCTTTGCCGCCGAGCACGTCCATCACGTCCTTGGCGACGTCGCGGCCGAGTTCGGTGCAGTGGTACTTCGCGATCGCCGACGGCACCGCGGGCTTCTCGCCGCGGTCGACCGCAGCCGCGCTTGCACGCGACAGCGCAGTGATCGCATAAGCATGACCGCCGATGCGCGCAAGCGCTTCCTCGATACCTTCGAAACGGCCGATCGCCATGCCGAATTGCTTGCGCATTCTTGCATAGGCGCCTGTGGCGATTGCGCCCGCGCGCACGCCGCCCGAGGCGTTC
>VBNZ01000059.1:10653-13124 GCA_005877675.1 Gammaproteobacteria bacterium | reverse complement strand
GTTCTGAAATGCCGCATTGAGCGGAAAGTGGCGGCGGCCGATTTCGAGACCCGGCGTCGAGCGCGGCAGCAGCGCGAGCGTGATGCCGAGATGTTCCTTGTCGCCGAGCAGATGATCGGGATCGTGCATCTGAAACGCAAGCCCGACCAGGGTCGCGATCGGCGCGAGCGTGATGTAGCGCTTGTCGAACGTCAGGCGCACGCCGAGCACATTCGTGCCCTGCCACTCGCCTTCGCAGACGATGCCGTAGTCGGGGATCGATGTCGCGTCCGAACCCGCGGTCGGGCCGGTCAGCGCGAAGCACGGAATCTCGCGGCCGTCGGCGAGGCGCGGCAAGTAGTAGTCGCGCTGCTCCTTGGTGCCGTAATGCAGCAGCAGTTCGCCGGGCCCAAGCGAGTTCGGCACACCGACGGTCGACGAGAGCGAGCCGGAGATGCCCATCATTTTCTGCAGCACCGCCGACTGCGCGAGCGCGCAGAATTCGAGCCCGCCATATTCCTTGGGGATGATCATGCCGAAGAATTTCTTCTTCTTGAGGAAGTCCCAGATTTCGGGCGGCAGATCGGCGAGCTCGTGCGTGATCTGCCAGTCGTTGACCATGCGGCAGACTTCTTCGACCGGACCGTCGAGGAAGGCCTGCTCCTCGACCGACAGTTCGGGCTTGGGCTGCTTGAGCAGATTCGACCAGTTCGGGCGGCCTGAGAAAAGCTCGCCCTCGAAACCGACCGTGCCTGCTTCGAGCGCGATGCGTTCGGTTTCGGAAATTTGCGGCGTGATTTTCTTGTACACCGCGAGCAGCGGCGCGGTGATTTTCTGGCGGCGGAAGTCGTCGAGATTGAGCGGAATCGTGATCAGGCCAAACGCGAGCGCGGTGAGCGCAAGCGCGAGCCAATGGCTGCCGGCGAAGAGGCCGATGGCGAATAGCACGGCGAAGCCGGCGATCGTCCACGTGCGCAGACTCGCGCGGAAATAGGCGCAGCCGAGCGAGGCGGCGAGGACGGCGAGCAGCGGATACCAGGCGGTCATGAGCGAAACCTCAAACGGAAAGCGAAACGGGGGCGGGGGAGAGTGCGCACAGGAATTCACCGACGGCCTGCGCGAACGCGCTGTTCGCGTCGCCGGCGACCATATGCGTTGCATCCACGCGCGTGTGGCGCGCGTGCGGAACGAGTTCGATAAATTCCGCGATGGTGGCATCCGAAACGACGTCGCTGCGCGCGCCGCTGACGAGCAAGGTCGGCACGTCGATGCGCCGCGCGGCGTCGGCGATCGCGGTCTGCCAGGCATCGCTGTGCGTCTGGATATAGTCGAGCAGACGTGGATCCCAGTGCCAGCGCAGACGGCCGTCGGCATGCGCGACGAGCAGCTTGCGCAACTGTTCGGGTGACTTGCGCTCGGCGCGATGCGGCAGATAGGCGGCGATCGCATCGGCCGCTTCGGCATAATCGGCAAAACCATCCGGATACGCGCGCATGAAGCCGAGAATACGCGCGACACCGGCAGGTTCCCAGCGCGGTGTGATGTCGACGAGGATCAAAGCGCGGAACAACCGCGCGTGCAGCGCCTGCGCGCACAGTCCGATCAGGCCGCCCATCGAAGCGCCGACCAGAATCGGCGGCACGCCGCTCGTCGCGTCGCGCGCGATCTGTATCAGGTCATCGATGAATTGCGCATAGTCGTAGTCGCCGTTTGCGGGCGCGCCACTTTCACCGTGTCCACGTGCGTCGGCCGTGATGCAGTGCCAGCCTTGCACCGCGAGTGCGAGGGCGGTGTCGTCCCAGGCGTGTCGCGTCTGGCCGAAGCCGTGCGCGAACACGATCGTGGGCGCCGCCGTGTCGCCGTATCGGTCAAGTGCGAGACGTACGCCATCATGCGTGACACGGTACGTCGTGCGTACGCGGGGCGCGGGCATATCGGCGGTGGCGGCGACAGTCACCATACGCTAGAGTATGGAATTGCGATTTAGAGCTGTCAATCGGGAAAAGTCAATGCAATCAAACTCTTTTGCTGCGCCGCAGCATCGCGAGTGCTTTGCGCTGGGGGCCCCGCTCGCTACCATGCAGGACATGCTAGCCGCCGCCGAAAAACTCGAGCGTTCCCGCCTCAGCGCCGCCGACTGGGAAGCCGGTGCGCTCGATCTGATCGCCGATCAAGGTGTCACGGCGCTCGCGGTCGAGCCGCTGGCACGCCGGCTCAATGTCACCAAGGGCAGCTTCTACTGGCATTTCGCCACGCGCGAAGCGCTGCTCAAAGCAGCACTGCAGCGCTGGGAGACACATGCCGACGAGGCGCTCGACCAGATCGCGATGATCGACGATCCGCGCGCGCGTCTATTCGAATTGTTCCGTCGCGCCGGACGCGAGGCGAAGTCGCAAATGATCTATTCCGCGCTGATGCGTGCGATGGACCAGCCGATCGTGCACCCGGTGATGGAGCGCGTGTCGCAGCGGCGCCTGGATTTTCTCGCGCGC
>VBNZ01000059.1:10078-10573 GCA_005877675.1 Gammaproteobacteria bacterium | reverse complement strand
CGCTGCAACTCGGCCTGCCGCGGCTCGATCACGCGGAACTCGAAGCCTACGTCGAGCATGTGATGTCGACCCTGATTCCGGCCGCGTAAGATGGCGGCCTAAAACTTTTTTCACCTGAGCGCGAAACATATCGTGCCGGCCTGTATCACCTTGTGGCCATTGGCCGTCGAGACGTTGGAGCGACATGAGCAGCAAACTGGCAAGCCTGAATGCATGGGTAGAATCGGCCGCGCGCCTCACCCAAGCCGACAAGATCCACTGGTGCGACGGCAGTGAAGCGGAGAACGATGCGCTGATCGAGCTGATGCTCAACAGCGGCGATCTGATCGAACTCAATCCGCGCACACATCCGAACTGTTATCTGCACCGCTCCCATCCGTCCGATGTGGCGCGGGTCGAGCATCTGACTTTCGTCTGCACGCAGCACAAGGACGATGCCGGCCCGAACAATCACTGGCTTGCGCCGGCCGACGCGCATGCGCAGATGGATGCGCT
>VBNZ01000059.1:9172-9977 GCA_005877675.1 Gammaproteobacteria bacterium | reverse complement strand
TATGCGCATCATGACGCGCATGGGCGACGCTGCGCTTGCGCGCCTCGAGCGCGAAGGCGCCGAGCGCGCCGCTCTCGGCGAGCGGGCAGACACCTTCGTGAAGGGCCTGCATTCGATCGGCGAGCTCGATCCGAACCGGCGCTTCATCATGCATTTTCCCGAGGAACTCACGATCAAGTCGTACGGTTCGGGCTACGGCGGCAATGCGCTGCTCGGCAAGAAGTGCCACGCGCTGCGTATCGCCTCGTGGCAGGCACGGACGGAAGGCTGGCTCGCCGAGCACATGTTGATCGTCGGTATCCAGAATCCGAAGGGCGAGATTTTCTACGTTGCAGCTGCGTTCCCCTCGGCCTGCGGCAAGACCAATCTTGCGATGCTGATTCCGCCCGAGAGCTATCGCCAGGCAGGCTGGAAAGTCTGGACGGTCGGCGACGATATCTGCTGGATGACGCCCGGTGCCGATGGCCGCCTGTGGGCGATCAATCCTGAAGCGGGTTATTTCGGCGTCGCGCCGGGCACCAGTACGCAGACCAATCCGAATGCGCTCGCGATGCTCAATCACGATGCGATCTTCACCAATGTCGCGGTTACCGCGGAGGGCGATCCTTGGTGGGAAGGGCTGCCCGGCGTGCCGGCGAAAGACTGGCAGGGGCGCGATGTGGTGATCGCCGGTAGTGGACCAGCAGGCAAGCCCTCGGGCGGGCCGGCGGCGCATCCCAACTCGCGCTTCACCGTTGCCGCGCGGCAGTGCGCGAGCTGGTCGCCGCATGCGGAAGATGCGCAGGGCGTGCCGATTTCCGCCATC
>VBNZ01000059.1:0-8943 GCA_005877675.1 Gammaproteobacteria bacterium | reverse complement strand
AACTGGTTCCGCAAAGGCGAGGACGGCAAATTCCTGTGGCCCGGCTTCGGCGATAATCTGCGCGTGCTCGAATGGATCATCGGCCGCTGCAATGGCGCGGAGGATGCGCTGCACACGCCGATCGGTAACCTGCCGCACGCGGGCGATCTCAACCTCGCCGGACTCGACCTGCCGCGCGCCAAACTCGAAGCGCTGCTGCATATCGACATCGACGCGTGGATTGCCGAGTACGAAGGCATAGGCGAGTACCTGGCCTCGTATGGTGCGCACATGCCGCAGGCGCTGCTGCGCGAACATGCGCGCATCAGCGGGCAGCTGGCGGAGAGCGAGGCAGAGACGCAAGCGGTAGGTACGCCCTGAGGAAAGCGTCGGGGCGTGGGACGCGTCGAAAAAGCTCGTCATTTGGGTGGGTGCGCCAAAAAAGCTCGTCATTCCCACACGCTCTTGGCGGGAATCCAGTGTCTTTTGCTCTTGTTTCGGGTAGCCAGGTAAAGGCGCTGGATTGCCCGAGCCGGTCGCAAGTTTGCTAAGTCATCTCCCGCGTACTTTTTGGCGGGAATGCAGAGACGAAAAAGCGCGTCATTCCCGCATGCTCTTAGCGGCAATCCAGTGTCTTTCGCTCTTGTTTCGGGTAGCAAGGTAAGGCACTGGATTGCCCGAGCCGGTCGCAAGTCAGCCCGTCATCCCCGCGTACGGTTTGACGGGAATCCAGTGTCCTTGCTCCTGATTTGAGCCTCAGAGCAAAGCGAGAGCGCCCGATTCCCGCTTTCGCGGGAATCACGAACTAAAGTAGCTTGGCGGAATGACGTTTGGGACTTGGCGGCCTCTAAACCTTCGGAGATGGTTGCGCATCCAAATCAGCAAATGGACAGCGCCACGCTCAGCATGAATATCCCGCTTTTCGAGGCCGCACCTGCGCGTGTGGCGGAGCTCGACAGTGATACCGCTCTCGTGCGCCGCGCCGTAGCTGGCGAAATGCGTGCATTCGAGCAGCTTTACCGCAAGCATGTCGGGCGCGTGCACGGCGCGATCCTGCGCATAGTCGGCATGGACCGCGCGCGCGCCGAAGAGCTGACCCAGGAAGCCTTCGTGCGCGCCTGGCAAAAGCTCGGGACCTTCCGCGGCGATTCGGCGTTTTCGACTTGGCTGCACCGCCTCGGGGTCAATATCGCGCTGATGGACCTGCGCGTGCGGCGCGAAGAAGATGCCGTTGACGGCGAAACGCTTGAACACGCCGCCGGCGGCGAAGTGCCGTTTTGCGCGGCCGAGCGCGGTGATCTGCAGCGCGCCGTCGCCGAATTGCCGCCGCGTGCACGTGCCGTGCTGGTGCTGCATGATGTCGAAGGCTGGAAACATGAGGAAATCGCCAACGAACTCGGCATGGCCGTGGGTTCGTCCAAGGCGCAATTGCATCGCGCGCGCGGCTTGTTGCGGCGCGCGCTCGGAGAGGTGGCGGCATGAACAACGAATTCGAATGGCGCAGCCAGATAAAGAAGCTCGGCGAAAGCGTCGAGCCTGCGAACGATCTATGGTCGGGCATCGCCGCGCGCATCGCGCTGGAGCAGGCGCGTCCCGCGGCCGCACAGCGGCGCTGGTCGCGCGCAGTGGCCGCGATTGCGGCAACTTTCGTGATCGCGACGGGTGCGAGCCTGATGGCGCTGCGGGTCGATCGTTCGGTGCCGCCTTCTTCAGTACCGGCCTCAACTACGCAACCAGCCGTTGCCACGACGCCGGCCGATGCAGCGCCGACAGCATTCGATTGGGCGCAGCCGTCCGATCCGAAACTCGCCGCCGCCGCGCACGATCTCGATCAGGCGGGTGCCGACCTGCAAGCCGCGCTCGACGCGCACCCTGACGCGGTATTTCTCGTCAGCATGATCAATCGCACCAATTCGCAGCGCATGCGCTTGATGCGCCAGTCGGCCATTTCGGGCTGAGCACAGGAGGGAAGAAGTGAATCCAATCAATCGCCAGCTCGCCTGCAGCATCGCACTCGCGCTGTTGCTCGCGCCGTTTGCCACGCGCGCGGCCGAGGCGCCGCCGTCCGAGGAAGCCATCAGCGCCGATGCGGACACGGCCAAGGCACTCGATCGCAGCTACAGCTTTTCCGGCGACGGCAGTATCGAGATCAGCAATGTACGCGGCAGCGTGACTGTCACCGGCAGCAGCGAAAATCGTATCGGTCTTGGCGGCAGCCTCGGCGCGGGCTCGCGCCTCATCGTCGAAGGCGATGCGAAACACATCGAGCTGCACGTCGAGGCGCAGCATCCCGGCGGCGTACTCGGCAAGCATGGACCGCCGAGCGATACGAGCCTGGTGCTGAGCGTGCCACATGCAGTCGCACTTAAGCTCGAACTGGTCAGCGCCGACAGCAAAGTCACGGGTATCGACGGCAAGTCGCTTGAGATAGAAAGCGTCAGCGGCATGGTGCACGCGTCGGGCGCGCCGCGCAGTATAGAAATCGACAACGTTTCTGGCGGCGTCAAATTCGATGCGTTACACGCAGGTGCGATCGAACGCGCGCACGTGCAGACCGTTTCGGGTGACATCGGCGTCGGCGGGGTCGAGGGTCGCGTCAAGCTTGAAACCGTGTCCGGCCGGATCGGCTACGTCGCGCCGAGCGTGACGGAATTCAACGCCGAGTCGGTGTCGGGCACGATCGATGTGGCCACCGCGCCCGCGAAAGGCGCGCACCTGCGTGCGGAGACGATGAGCGGCACGGTAAAGATGCGTCTGCCGGCAGCACTGTCCGCACGCCTGTCCGCATCGACTTTCAGCGGCGGCATCAAGAGTGATTTCGGCAGCGTGAAGAAGGCCGAGTATGGTCCCGGATCGAGCCTCGACGCGCGCGTCGGCGATGGCGATGCACGCATCGAAACGGAATCGTTCAGTGGCAGCATCGAGTTGCGCAACCAGTAGCGTCGTCGCCGACGAACCGCTGCCGTTGCGGCCGCAGAGCAGCGCGTTTTCACGCCACCATCAGTCGAGAAGCTGCGCTCCATTCTTAATTGGAGCGGGTGAGCATTGTGCCGAGGCGCAGAAATCCCGGTCGCAAAATTGTGGCATTGCCTGGGGCTGAATATGCACGTCCGTACGCGAATCTCCCCAGGTAAGGGGAGATTCGCGACGGTCCATCATTTCGGCGGCGAGCCGAACTTATTGTCGCCCGGCGTTCCGGCGATGAAGCCGTTGAAGACCAGAGCGATTATTCCGCCGACCGCAGGGACCAAGCCGATCAGGATCCACCATGCCGACTTGTCCACATCGTGCCAGCGCTTGGCAGCGATCGCCAAACTTGGCCAGATGATCAAGAGACTGGCCAGACCGATGACGATGCCACCCATGCCCGCGCCCGCAGCGGCGTCGCCCGCCTCGGAGCCGTCATGCATCGCACTGAATCCAAAGGCGGTCCCGAGTACGCCAAATAACACAACGACGGCGAGTATAAAAAGCCAATAGGTCGCCCGGCCTACGCGCCCTTCAAACGAAAACAACAACTGTCCCCAATTCATCCTTGTCTCCACGTGCAAATTTCACGGGGCAGAATTGCCGTCGTGACCACTCATCCCGCAGCTCAGATCGCAACTTCGAGCGTTCAACTTGCCTTCGACATCCCGATGGAACCTGCTATCGGCATGCTTTCGGTATGCGGTGCGCAATGCGACCGCACAAAATCGGATGTCGCCCACGCAGTCGCAACGCGCATGGAGCGACGGGATCCGAGGAGTAGATCGGTGCTTACTTATCGCACTTTTCGAGCATATGTTCTGTAATCGTCCATACCATGCTGCCGTCGAAGTCGGCGTCGTCCACTTCGCACTCCGTGTCGTTTTCGGTAACGAATTTCACGTCGTATTTGCCGGCCTTGATGCCGTGGAGTTTGAATTTTTCTCCGGGGTCGACGGTTTCCTTGCCGAGCTGGTCAGGCCTCCAGCTCTTCTGGCTGGAGGCGGAGCGGTACAGGTGATGAATCGATGTCTTCGATTTGTTCGTTACATCGAGNNNATACCGATAATGATGCGGCTCTTCATGGCGCGGTTTTCCTAATGAATTGAAATTGAAAGGTTTGAGAAGCGGTAGCGGCATCTATTCGAATGGCGTGTGCGCACATTGGAATCCAATGCGCCTTCCCTTATGCGAGAGGCATGCCAGCGGGTCGCGGGAAAGATAAATCTCTCCGAGCCGACATCTTGGTTTCGCAATGCCGAAGACACGAACAAGCGAGTGCATGACACAAACGGTCACAAGATGCCCGCATCGATCGATCGATGCGTCCCTTCTGGGCACGGAAATCTACTCGGGAAAAAGAGTCGCGAGTTCCGGAAGATAGGAGACGTAGTGACGCCAGCGTCTGATTGAACGCGTATGCACCGGCTGACGTACCTGCCAGACGCTTGCGGTTTTGACGACGTCGCATACCGTTGGGTCGTTCAATGCAAAAGCCCGCGCGTCGACGCCGATGAATTCGGCTAGCCGCGTGCGTTGTAAGTCGGGTGCGGCGACAAACGCCTCGTAATCCAGGTCGAGCATCTCAACGCCGCGATGCCGCCAGTGCGCGATCAGCGCGTCGCAGTCGCGCGCGACCCGTGCGATGTCGGCGAAGTCGTGCGAAAACCCCATATCCTCACCGGCAAAATGCTGCATCCATAGCGACAGCGCCGTATCGCGCAGATCGCGACGGCAATGCACGATGCGCGCATTCGGAAACAGCGCCAGGATGAAATCGAGATAGCGGAAGTTGAGCGGATTCTTGTCGACATAACAGCGTGCCGGCGCATCGTCGCGGCGCATCTGCGCGCGGACCAGCTCGGCGATCTGCGCAAGCGCTCGCGCATCGTGCAATTGTCCTTGCTCGCGCAGATGCGCGTGCAACGCGGGGATCCAGTTGAGCTCGCCGCGATCGCGCACGTCCTCGAAGCTGCCGAGGGTACTCGCGATCAGAGTCGTGCCCGAGCGCGGCAGACCGATGATGAACACCGGCACGAAGTCGGGCTGCGTAGGCACTGCGGGCAGCGGCGCCGCGGCGAGCTGCGCTGCTATGCCGTCGCGCCACGCGACACGGCTCCAGGGCGAGCTTGTGTGCACACGCAGGTTCGCCGCGCGCAACACATCCGCCGCTCGCGCGTATGCCCCCAGATCGTCGAGCGCCTTGCCGAGCGCGAATCCGGCGCAGGTGCGCGCGAGCGGCGTCAGCTTTGCATCGGCCCAGCCACGCTCGAAGCGATGCAGATCGGGGTCGTCGATCTGCGCGTGTCGCCGGCAGTGTGCGAGCCGCAACCAGGCGGCACTCAAATTCGGATCCCGATCGAGCGCTTCGCGCAATGACTGGGTGGCCTCGTCGAATTCGCCGAGCGCGAGCGCAATTTCCCCGGCGCGTGCCGCGAGCCGCGCATCGTCGGGCCAGCGCGTGCGTGCGGCGCGCGCGAGCGCATGCGCGCGCGTGAGCGCGTCGCATTCGAGCAGAAAGCCGAGCGCTGCGAGGACCTCATCCTGCGCGGGCTCGGCGTGCGCTGCCCACTCGGACACAGTGTCCGCCGCCGCGTAGACGCTTCCGTGTTCGCGCAGCATGTAAGCGAGAGAGTAAGCCGCGTCACGATGAGTGGGATCGAGCAGCAGCGCTTCACGCAACGCCGTTCCCGCCTGCACGAAATGCCCTGCGCTGCGCAGGGCATTTCCGCGTAGATAGTGCGACTCGGCGAGCGCGTTCGTCATGCCGCGCTCTAGTAGCCTGCCGGAACGTAGCGGAAGCGTTGCATCTGCTCGCAATGGCGCACGATCACGCGCTGCACCTGCTCACGGCTCAGCGTATCGCGCCACTGATTGATACGGCCGGCGCGGAAGAAACGCTGGCCCTTGATCGGCACTTCGACAAAGCCGTCGCGCCGCTCCATCCCGGCGAGCGAGGCAAAGCTCGCATGCGCAACCGCACGTTCGACGCGGGCGCGATCGTCGACGCCGATCAGTTTCGCGACTCTGCCGAAGGTCTTCGCAGGCTTCTCGATCAGATCCTCATAGCGCAGCACGAGGATGCGCGGCCCTTCCATGTCAGCCCAGCTCTTCACATGCGCCGACCACGAGCCGAGGAATTCACTGACGAACAGTTGCGTGTTCTGCGATGCCGCACGCTCATCGCCGAGATAGTCGATCGCGGCGTCCAGATCGATCGCGAAGTGATGCGCCATACTGATCGCGACATCGAGTGGATTGCGCACGACGCAGATCGCACCGGCGCTGACCTGCGGCGTGAGCAGCGGCACACCATCGTGCACGCCGGCCATGCTGTGCGTTTTCACGAACACCGTGCGCGGCGCGGCCGCGGCGATCGCCGCATGCACCTGTGGGCGCAGCGCGCACAGCGCGTCGAAATTCATCTGTGTACTCGGTTCCGGGTCGGCTTCGAGACGGCCGTAGTTCGGCAGCTCGGCGAGCGGCACCGGAGTCGATCTGTTCGCGATCAGGTTCGCGAGGAAGGCGCGCAGCCAGGTGTTGCCGGATTTGGGATAAGAAGCGAGCCAGACGATGTTGCCCATCAACTTGCGCTCTGCGAAAACGGCGGCAGGCCCAATTCGGCGCGGAGCGGATCGAGCAGTGCACCATAGCGCGCCGCGCGCGCGGTATCGCGGCGCAGCGGTTGGCGCACTTGCATCGCGCTCGGCGTGTGCACGTCGCGCTCGGTGCGATGGAATTGGAGGCATTGCGTCTCGAATGGCAGGCCACAGAACCCGAGCAACTCGCGGATGTGCGCTTCGGGGTCGGCAATGAGTTTCTCGTAGACACTGACATGAACCAGCACTGGGTGCAGCGCATGCCAGCGCCGCGTGGCGCGATCGAAATCGCGCCAGTAGGCCGCAAGATCGGAAAACGTGCGCGAGTATTCGTTGCCGATCAGGCGCTGCCGATAAATCGACAGGCAGGTTTCGAGCGGGTCGCGCCGTGCGATCACCACGCGTGCGCCGGGCAGCATCGCGCGTATCGCGCCGATGTAGGGCCAGTTGCCGGGCAACTTGTCGGTGAAACGCGGCTTGCGCTCGCGCCAGTGCGACGTGCGCTGCAGGTAGCGCAGTCCGAGCCGCTGCCAGTCGTCGGGCGTCGCATCGCCGATCCATAACGGCAAGGGCTGGCCGCGTCGACGCGATTCCTCAGTCAGCACCAGCGGTAGATCTGGCAGCTCGCCGGCACCTTCCACTTGCGAATGTGATGCGAGAATTTGCTCGATCAAAGTCGAACCGGAGCGCGGCAGGCTGGCGACAAAGATGACTTCGCTACCCAGTGCCGCATCAGCGCCCGTAGGTGGCGGGTCGAACGCCGCGAGTATGCGATCGATCTGCGCCGCATGTGCTGCAGCGTTCCAGCGCGTGCGCTCACGCGCTATCGCATTCGCGGCGGCTAGAGCTGCGAGCGCGGCGGCAAACTGATGCTGGTCATCATGCGCCTTGGCGAGCGCAAATCCGATCGCACTGGCGCGCGCATCGCCGAGAGCGCGTTGCATGGCCGTGATGTCGGATTCGGACAGGCGCACGGTCTTGACGTCGGCAAGGCCCCACCACGCCATACCCGCAGTCGGTGCTTGCGCCAGGACACGGCGATATTCGTCGATCGCCGCGGAGACCCGTGCGCTCGCCTTGAGCATATCGGCGAGCATCGCGCGCGCGTCGATGTGTCCAGGCGCAAGCGCGAGCGTGTGGCGGAACGCGTCCGCGGACTGCCCGGGGAGGGCGCAACGCATGTATGCGAGGCCGAGGTTGTACCACGCGCTTGCGAGCCTGGCGTCGAGTTCGATTGCGCGCCGCAGGCTCGCCACTGCGCCGTCGTAATCCTCGTGCGTGAGCAGTGCCGTGCCGAGCGTGTTGTGATACAGCGCATCGCGCGGTCGCTGCGCGACGGCGCGATGCATCGTCGCGATGGCGCCGAGTGAATCGCCGCGCAAATTCTGGGCGCCTGCGCGCAGGCGCAGTACTTCCGCGTGATCAGGATAGAGCGCGAGCAGTGCGCTGATGTGTTTTTCGGCTTCCGCCGCGCGTCCTGCTTCGAGGGCCTGCGCTGCCGCGAGTACGTCGACAATCGCAGCGTGCGACAAGCCGGTCAGGCGCGAATCGGGCGGCAGGACGGGGATCGACACAGTGTGCGGTTAGGGCGTCTGGAACAGCATATAAGTGGAAACAATGTACTTGTCGTTCATCAGTGGCGCGAGCCCAGCGTGCTGAAACATCCAATATGGCGGAAACATCAGCAGACGGCCGGCGCGCGCCTGTACCTCGATGCCGAGGTCGGGGAATCGTGTTTCTCCGCCTTCAGCGACGTCATTGAGGTACCACAGAAACACCATGTAGCGATTCGCATGCTGGTCGCCCGCATCAAAATGCGGTTGGAACCCTTCCTGCTTGGCGTGCTTCATGCGCAGGTCTTCGAGATGCGGACGCGAAGGCACAGGCAAGCCCATCGGCAGGCGCGCGTTGTATTCGGCGAGATACTTGTCGATCTGCGTATAGAAGAAACCGAGAAACGCCTGATCGACGTGCGGCTGGATGTTGAGTTCGGTCCAGGCACTATTCGTCAGTGCGGCCTGCACTCCTTGGCCATTGCGTACCTGATGCGTGGTCATCTGCTCGAAGGCGGACACCATCTGTGCACAGAATTCCGGCGTCAGCGCGCCGTCGAACCATTGCACATAGTTGCGCAGGTCCAGGATTGAGCCGTGTGGGGCTGAGCTGAACATCAGGTCTTGTAACCCCAGCGCTGCATGATGTCGTGCAAAGTCGGCAATACGGGTTTGAAGTACGCGTGATAGCGGCGCCAGCGATCGACAGCCTTCTTGTTCGGCGGTTCGATCACCTGGGTGTAGCTCGGCGTCGAGATAAAGCCTTTGTCGCGCGCGTGCTGGTCGAAGCGCAGCAGCGGCGCAGCATCGTCGAGCGCGAGAAACTTCCCGATGCGCGCGACGTT
>VBNZ01000058.1:6960-10035 GCA_005877675.1 Gammaproteobacteria bacterium | reverse complement strand
CGTCGCTTGTTTCAAATGGCAACACCGCCACACTCGGCACGGCGACAACGACCGGCGGTGCAGGCGTGACTGGACGCTTCACGATCCATAGCGCGAGTGCGAGTGCTACGAGCAGCGCCGCAGCGACCCCGAACGCGACACGCCGATCCAGCGGCGCACGCGGCACTTTTTTTTCGTCGAACGCATGCAATGCGGCTTCGGCATCGGCGAAGCGCCGGCGCGGATCGCGTTCGAGCAGGCGTGCACAAAACGCGGCGAGCCAGCCCGGCAAGTCCGGTCGCGCGCGCGCGAGCGAGGGCGCGGGGCGCGCGATGCGCTGCATCACCGTTTCGGCCGGCGTGCCCGAAGCGAACGGCAATTCTCCCGTGAGCATTTCGTAGAGAATCAGGCCGACGGCGTACAGATCGCTGCGTCCGTCGACTGCATCGTTGCGCGCCTGTTCGGGCGAGAGATATTCGGGCGTGCCGATCACCATTCCGGTCTGCGTCACGCCGGTGGCGCCGGCCGCACGCGCAATGCCGAAGTCGGAAAGATATGCCGTGTCGCTCGCGTCGAGCAGTACATTCGCCGGCTTCAGATCGCGATGTACGACGCTGCGCTGATGCACGGCGGCGAGACCGACGAGCAGCGCGCGCGTGATCTTGATTGCGCTATCGAGCGAGATCTTGCCTGCATCGAGGCGATGCTCGAGCGATTCGCCGGCGATGTAATCCATGCTGATGAGCCAGCGTTCGCCGTGCTGCGCAATATCGTGGATGCGCACGACATGCGGACTCGACACCTGGCGTGCGAGCAGCAACTCCTGGCGGAAGCGCTCGAACGCCTCGGGTTTGCGCGCAAGTTCAGGGCGCAGCAATTTGATCGCGACTTCGATGCCGAGCGACAGATCGGTGGCGCGATAGACCACGCCCATGCCGCCGATGCCGAGCATGCCTTCGATGCGAAAACGCCCGGCGACGACATCGCCCGGATTTAGTTCGGCTGCCGCGAGAAATCCGGTCGAGGTTGCGGCTTCAGGCGTTATGCGTTCGGACACGCTTTCGCTCATGCGCGCACGATACCGCAGAATCGGCCGAAATTATGTTGCGGAGCGCTAGAGCGCGCCGCGCTGGCGAAACCTGTCAGGTCGGACCGAGCGCATGCGCACGGCGGACGTCTTCCCAGCGCGGTGCCTGTGCGCCAAGCGCCGCGCTGGCGGCGAACAGTTCTTCCATGTCGTCGCGCAACTGCGCCGCGGACAGGGCCGTGGCGGCCTGTTGCGCGATGCTCTCGATCATTTCCTGGTCGAGTTCGGTCAGTGGCGGGCCGGGTTTGCGGCTGTCGGCGTAGACCACCCCAAATAGCTTCCGCTCGACCAGCATCGGTACGCATACGAGCGCACGCAGGCCGGCGAGCTGCACGCTCGGCCGCGCGCCGAGCCAGGGCGCTGCACCGACGTCGCCGCAGATCACGCTGCGGCGATCGTGCAGCGCGCGCTGCACTGCGCCCGCGCTGCCGGCGAATCCCGCGCGCGTCAAGTCGCTTTCGTCGAGTGCGTGGCGCGCACGCACGCGCAGCGAGTCGGCGGATTCGCCGTAGAGCACAAAGCCGCGTTCGAGTCCGCATAGCTCGAGTACCGCAGCGAGCGTGCGCGTCAGCAGCGGGTCGATGCCGCGATCGAGATTGAGGCCGGCCGAAAGCGAGCGCGAGACCGAGCGGCGCGTTTCGTTCTGTGCGCGCGCAGCGGCGGCATCCGCGGCACTGAGCGGCTCTAAGCGGCAGTACACGTCGCCGATCGCGCACCATGCCGGTTTGCGCAGTTCGATGTGCGAGACGCGTTTGCCGTCGACGCGAATACCATTCTTGCTGCCGCTATCGGATACCGACCAGACGCTGTCAGTACAGCGCAATTCGGCATGTTGACGCGAGATCGACGTGTGCTCGATGCGGATGGCGCAGTCGGCGCCGCGCCCGATGCGATAGAGCGGCGCATCGTCCAGAAAGCGCAGCAAGGCTGCGCCTTCTGGCGGATAGGCGTAAACGCGTAGCGGCAATTACTGACCGAAATCGCGCAGGCGGGTGAGCGTAAAGCGCAGCGTCGAGGCCATGCCGTCGAGCGTGCCTTCGGCGTTGTCGAGATCGCGCGACGCACGCCACACGTTTGCCAGCCCAGTGCCGGCCTGCGCCTGCGCCTGCGAGCGGAACGTGTCGATGTACCCGATCGCGGCGACGTAGTTGTTCGCATTGAACGCGGTGAGCGCCTGTGCCAGCGTCGCGTTGAGCTGGTTCAGCAGCGCTGGCGACATCGCGGTGTTGGAAAGGCGCACGTTGAGCGCATTGAACTTGCCTACGGCGACGTTCGCACTCGGACGCATATCAGCGACGATAAGGAACTGCGAGAAGCCGCCTTCGCGCCCGCGCGTGTTGACACTGCCTTGATTCACGTCTTCGGTGATGTCGGCGAAATTGCCGCCGTACGGCGCCTTGAAGATACGCAGCGGCGTGCCGGCTACGTACACGAGGTTGCTGGTGTGGATGTTCACCGAGTAGGAATTGGTGAACGAAAATCCGCCCGACGGCTCGATCGTTATCAGCATCGGGAACGCGCTTGGCACCGAGGTCAGCAGCGAATCCGGCAAGCGTGCGATCAGACCCGAGGCATTGACGTCGACGAGCTGCGCGCTGATGCCGAGATTGGCCGCGCTGAGATTCTGCGTCGAATCGAAAGCGAGTGTAAGGTCCGCGCCGATGTTGCCGGGCAGCGAAATCTGCGCCGTCGCGGTATTGCCGCTGATCGAGACAACGACACCGTTGGTGCCGACTTGTGCCATCGCGCTGCCTGACCCGAGCAGCAATACGCCCAGCGCAAGCGCCCGACGCAATGAGACGAATAAGCGATTAGCCATGGGAATCTCCCGAAAGCCCTTACCAGCCAAGCATAAGCTGGACCATGTCACACTTTTTTTGTCGCGTGTGGGGGCCTGCCCTGCATGTTGGTGCAGCTGACACAGCACGTCAACATTCTACGGCGTACAGATCACCCGGCCCCGCACGTGGTGAACTGCAAGATTGCCTGAAAAAGGTCATCCTGACCTT
>VBNZ01000058.1:5277-6721 GCA_005877675.1 Gammaproteobacteria bacterium | reverse complement strand
GCAAACGCTTGGCGTGATTTACTTGTTGTAGGTGTCGGCGAGTATTCCTGCGGATACGGCGTATTCCGCGCGTGTGACATTGCGTGCCGGGTCGAACCAGCCGTGGATCACCGGCTGCGGGTCGAACAGGCCTTGAGTGAGCGTGAAGCGCACGTTCATGAGGCCCAGATCGATCGCGAGCTGCGCGTAACCGCGCTTGTCCATCGGAATGTTCGACGAGTCGTCGAGTTTGATGCGCTGGCTGTTGTAGGTGACGTACACATCGCCGGTATAACCCGCGGCAAGCGACTGCTGGCCGAGGCTCTGCACCAGGCTGTAAGCCAGGTCGCTGCGCGGTACCGTGCCGTTCGCCTTGAACAACCCGTTCTGCAGCTGCATCACGCCATTGGTGGCACCGACGCGATCCTTGAGCGCGCCGCCGAAACCGACCGCGGCTTCGGCAAACGGATAGTAGAAGCTCGAGCTCTGCAGATCACCGAAGCTCGGCGTCTTCGGCAGTGACTGGCGGATACCTGCGCCCATGACGAGGTATTCGGCGAGGTCCGCACGCAGCAGGTTGTCGGTCGGATGGAACTTGCCGTCCGCCTCGGCATCGACGAGACGACGCGCAACACCGTGCTGAATCGCACCCGCAGCCGGGCTGCCGGCGATATCTGCAAGGCCGGTATATCCGCCTGCCTTGGTGAGGTTGATCGAGCCCGCCACCGTGCCCGGAATCGCGTAGCCATTGGTGACATGCGCCGGGTCGAGCGCAGTGCCGCTGACCGAGCCAATGCCGCGCGCGGTGATCGTCCAGATACCGGCTTTGCCAGGCGCACCGACTGAAACGGAAGGGGCCTCGGCCGGTAGCGCGATCGCGGACCCGTATTTGTTGCCGTCCGGATCGATCAGCACCAGCGCGACGGTTTGTCCGGTGGGCGGCGTGGCGCTGGCGTTGACCCATGCGGTGTCGCTGCTGACCTGGAAGGTCTGCGATCCGGTCGGGCCGACCGGCGAGAAGTCGACCGAAAACGGCACGCTGCCGCCAAGGCTTTCGACCGCGTTCGCGTTGAACGTGCGCAGGCTGTTGACGGTTTTGCCGAAGCCGCCACGCGTGCCAGAGGCCTCGCTCAGCGCGGCATAGGCGTTGACATAGCCCGCACCGTCCTCCCATGCGGCGTAGCCGGGGATGTTGGTCGCACTGCGCCTGAGCAGATCTTTCACCTGGTCAGGCGTCAGGTTCGGATTGGCTTCGAGCAGCAGCGCGGAGATACCCGCAGTATGCGGCGTTGCCATCGAAGTGCCGCTCATCGTGGTGTAGAACGGGATGTATGCAGGATTGAGATTGGCATCGTCCTGCGCGGCGAGCGGCGGCAGCGCGCCAAGATTGTCGCGCGTCGAGATGACGCCAACACCTGGTGCGGTGATCACCGGCCGATTGACGTAAGTCCACTGCTTGCCGTCG
>VBNZ01000058.1:0-5234 GCA_005877675.1 Gammaproteobacteria bacterium | reverse complement strand
GACCGAGGTCACCCACGGCGCCTGCGCATACGGGTTGTGCGTGTCTTCGCCGGGTCCATCGTTGCCGGCGGCGAACGCGACAAACATGCCAGCCTTGTAGGCCTCGTAGCTCGCGATATTGACCGGATCGGTCGAATCGAACTTGCCCGAACTGCCCCACGAGTTCGAGATCACGCGGATCGGTGCGGCGAAACGGAACTGGTTGACCAGCGCGTAATCGAAACCGCCGATCGAGTCGAGCACGAACAGCACTGCGCCCGAGCCGTAGCCGACCAGTTTCGCGCCGGGCGCCACGCCGGCGTAGAGGCCGTTCGAACGCGCGCCGGTGCCGCCGACGATGCCGGCGCAATGCGTGCCATGGCCGGAGGAAGTGTCGGAATTCGGAACGCCTTCGATGTACGTCGCTGGCAGGATATCCAGCGGGCTGCCGACTACGCTGCGCAGATTGGTCGCGCCATATGCGTTCTGCACTACGTGATCGCCATAGGTCAGATCAAGATGCGTCGCATCGATGCCCGAATCGTTGATCATCACGCCGACGCCGAAGCCCTTGTACGGAATCGGCCGACCGAAATCACCTGGGTTCGCCTGTGCGCGCGCAACGCCAGTAATCTCGCGCGATTCCTGGTTGTAGAACTTCAGCTGCTTGTTCGGAAAGATCGAGAGCACATCGCTGCGGCCCGCCAGCGCCTGAATCTGCGCGGGTGTCGCCACAGCGCCGGCGATCGGCAGGCGCTGCATCGTTATGGCGTGACTGATGCCCAGCGCGCGCAGCGCGGCGACCTGGGCGTCGCTCGGTGCCGTCGATTGATTGAACGTGACGACGACTTCGAGTTGATCCGTCGGCGCGGCAGTCGCGAGCGTGGCCTGCAGATCCGACGCGAGATGCGCATCGGCGAGGGCGGCACCGCTGAGGATGCAGCCGGCGATGGCGAGCGCAAGTTTGTTGCGAACTGCAAGAAGCGTTTGCATGAGCGTAAGACCTCGGAATATGGGTAAGTGGGTTTGCGCATCCCGCTCCCCAACCACTCCGTGATCGCGCGTCTTGTACGCCTCGCTGGCCTCGCCCTCACGCAGCAGCGTGAGCGCCAGCACATCCGACCAGGCCTGTTCGAGCAGGGTGCGCACGAACTGCCCCGGCATCTTCTGCGCCAGGCGCGCCGAGACGGCTTGTGCCGCGGCTATGCGTCGCAGAGGTTCAGGTACGAGTTATGCTGACCCACTCGTTCAGACGTTCCTGATCTTCCGGACTGATGTCGATGATGCGGAAGCCGGTCCAGAACTGGCCCGGCGCGCTGGCGGCTTCACCCCATTGCTCGTGCACGCCGATCTCGATCGCACGCGTGGAAAAACCGGTTTTCGCCGGCAATTTGAAGCTGACCTGGTACAGCGTATTGGCCGGCAGGGCGCGTGGGCTGATCAAGAGCATGCCGTCGGCCGACAGATTGCCGATGTGCCCCAGGCTGCGCCCGGAGATCGAATCGACCACATCGATGATGCGCGCGGGCGGCATGCGTTTGGCGGTGCGGGTATCTTCCATCAGAGCGGCTCCGCAGGAGGCGGCGCGAACATCGCAGCGATCGAGCCCAGCTGTTTGAACGAGGACAGAATCGCGCCCCACGCGCGATCGACGAAGCTTTCGGACTCGGGCTTGAACACCTTGGCCTGACCGCGCACGATGTCGCGCGCGAGTTCCTCGAGCGTGGTGTCGCCCATGCGTGCGCCGCGCTGGTTGACGAATACACAGCGCCCGGTCAGTTTGGAAAACCAGGCGATCTTCTTGCGCACATGGTCGCCCTGCTGATTGGTGATGAAATCGATCCAGGTGCCGAATGGCAGCTCTGAAATCTCCGCGAGCTTGGTTTGCTCCTCGGCGTTGAGATTCATCTCCGCGCGGCGCTGGGTCGCCGCTTCGAGCGGACGCTCGTCACGCTGCGCATCCTCGCCGAGGCGTACCTTACGCTGCAGCTTGCTCGCCAGTTCCGTGCGCGACGGAATTTCGTCGTCGTTCGCGGCGGCTTCCGGGATGAAAAGGTGCTTGGCCAGCGCCTGCACGTCTGCGGGGTGGTAGCCGATCTGCGACAGGCCGCTTTCGACCTCCTCGCGCAGTTCTTCGGGTAGCGGCGGCGCAGGCTCTGCGCCGCGCGTACCTGGATTGGCGTCGATCAGCTTCTCGGCGATCTCGATGCGCTTCTTGTACGCCTCGCTGGCCTCGCCCTCACGCAGCAGCGTGAGCGCCAGCACATCCGACCAGGCCTGTTCGAGCAGGGTGCGCACGAACTGCCCCGGCATCTTCTGCGCCAGGCGCGCCGAGACGGCTTGTGCCGCGGCCTCGCGTGCGAGTGCAAGTTTTTCGCGCCCGATCGCGGCATCGACCTGACGCCGTTCGGTGACTTCCGCCTTGCGCGTAAGCGTTTGCGACAAGTCGGAAAGATCGCCGAGCGCGTCGTCGATTTGCGCCAGGTCGCCATCGAACTCCGCGCCGAGGCGGTCGAGCATTACCTGCAATTTGTCGTGCAGATCCTGATCCGCAGAGGGATCGCTGCCGTCCATCCAGCGCTCGCTGGTTTCGGCCAAGGCATTGAGCAGCAGTCGCGCCGGATGCCCGTTGCGCGTGAAGAAGCTCTTGTCGCGCAGCGCGACGCGCATCAGCGGCACTTGCAGGCGCGTAAGCAGCGCGCCCGTGCCGCTACTGCGTGGCAGGCTTGACGACATGTTGTCGAACAGCATGCCGACGAGGTCGATCGTATCGGAATCTTCGGGTGACAGGCGCGGTGTTTGGCCAGCCGGGGAAATTTCGCGCAGCTGCTGCAGCAATTCCTGTTTGAGCTGGGTCACTGAGCGCAGTTCGCGGCCGCCGGGCTGATACGTCGAGCTTGGCTTCGCTTGCAACGCGCCGAGCACGCCCTGCACGTCTGCCTCGCTTGGCACATAACTCTCCGGCGCCGCTGCAGCCGTAGCCGCTGCGACGGCCTCGCGCCCGCTGCGGCTGCCCGCAAGCAGCTCGCGCAGGGTCCCGAAGAGGTCAAGATCGCGCGCCTCGGCCAGAGACACACCACTGTGGCGTCCGCGCGCAGCGGGCGGTGGCACGGACGCCTTGGCTTGTGCTGGGGCTGCGGCGGCGTGTGGTGGAGCTTCGCCCGGCGCCGGGGTGGCGCGCTGACGCCGGATGCGCACCGCGGGCGCGCGCAAGTTGGCGAGGATGCGGTGTTCGATAAAACAAGTGTTCAGCGCGTCATATAACGCTGCGAGATCCTTCGAGGCATGCCGGCCGAAGGTATGGAAGAACAGCACGCGATGTTCGGTCGGAATGGTCAGCACGGTTGCCGCGTGGCGCAGTGCGCGCCCGATCGGCGCGGGACCGGCCGGTATCGTCCGCGGCTCCAGCATGGGCAGCGCGACTAGCACGGCGAAACGATGGCCGAGTTCGTACAGCGCCTGGCTGTAGTGCACCTCGTTGCGCGCGATGAATTCCTGCACCGCGAGCGATTCCTCCAGCTCGTTCGCCTCGATCAACGACAGCGCTTCGCGCGACGGTATCGTGCCGGCGTTGGCGTGCGCGCGCCGATCGTAGCTGGCAAAGCTGTCTTCGAGATCTTCGACATAACGCGGCGCAAGATGGCTGTGCAGGCTGAACAGCGCGCGCGTGCTCTGAAAATAGTTCTGCTGCAGCGTGGTATCGCGCGCGTTTTCGGACAGTTTGAGCAGCTCGCGTTGAAATTCCTCGAGTGCGCGCGCCAGCGTGTCATTGGTGTAGCGACGCGTGATGGCGAAAGTCGCATCGAGCAACGCGCGTGCGCGAGGCGGCAGGTCCGTGCGCGAGGCGAGACGAAGCGGATAGGGCGGGGTGGTGCCCGCCTTGCCTGCTTCTTCAAATCGCTGGTTCATGATGCGTTCTCACACCCGCGTCGCTCTGCCAACTCCCGTATGCGCTCGGACGCGATCCTCGCGGAACCAGCGGCCCGTCACGCCGTCCGAAGTCCTCGGAATTCAAGCCATCTGTGACAGTCGTCGCAAATCATAGAAGGAGACGACCATGCGCGTCCACCCGAAAGCAGGTCGGGTGACGCGCATGGCGTTGCTGCGAAGCGCATCTAACCGCGCGCGAGCAGGGCGCGGTTCGGCATCAATCAATGCCTAGAAGTGCGGTTCGAAACTGACCGTTACATAAGCTGAGCGCCCCGGCGTATTGTAGCCTTGCACGAGCGCGTAATCCTTATCGAACACGTTCTCGACCCGCAACCCCAGATGCCAGCTCGAATTGATGGCATAGCTCGCACGCAGGTTGACCAGGGTATAGGAGTCGAGTGTCTTGCCGCCGATGTCATAGCGTTTGCCACTCCACGCCAGCTCGGCGCCAACGCTGACGGCTTCGCTCAGCGCGGTTTCGAGCAGACTCGAAAATTTCTGCTTCGGCCGACGCAGCAGCTGCGCACCGGTGTCGTCGTTGCGCGGATTCTGCGCGGTCAGCGCATTCGTCCAGGTCCACGCCGCGGCCTGCCAGACATGCGTCAACTCGACGCCGTCGATCGCGGCATGCGCGATATTGATTGCCTGGAACTTGCTGCCGCCGGAGAAATCGATCAGATCGTGTACGCGCGTCGAGAACGCGCGCGCGCCGAGGCGGTTGGCCGCGTCGACAGTCCAGTCGAGGCCGAGTTCGGCCGTGCGCGAACGCTCGGCGTCGAGGCCGGGATTGCCGGCGAAGTAGCCCCCGTAGCCCGGCGAATGCAGCTCGTTCAGCGTCGGTGCGCGAAAGGCCGTGCCGTAGCTTGCAATGAAGCGCAGCGCATCGCTGATGCGATAGCCGAACGCGCCCGAGCCTGAGAGCGCGTTGCCGAAACTCGAGTTGTGGTCGTAGCGCGCCGACACTTCGCCATCGACGGCGCCTTGGGTCGCGCGCCAGCCGCCGAACACGCCGCTGTTGTTGCGCGAAGCGGCATAGGGGGCGCCGAAGCCGGACGAGTCGATCGACTGGCCGCGGTCGTGATTGAAGTCGAGGCCGGCGATGAGATGCTGGGCATCCGACAGCGTGAAGTCGTTAGTCCAGCCAAGCTGCTCACGCGTAGAGCGATAGGCCGACGCGAACGCTGGCGTATCGATGTCCTCGCGCGCTGTGCCGAGCGATAGCCGGTGCGACCAGGCGGGCGTCAGCGCACCCTCGAGATTGACGCCGATCGCTTGATCGAGCGTGTGCGAGATGCCGGCGCCGAAGCTGCCGTTGTCGAAGCTCT
>VBNZ01000057.1 GCA_005877675.1 Gammaproteobacteria bacterium | reverse complement strand
GCGGAGTTCCGCTCGACCTGGGACGAATCCTTCCGCATCAACCGCACGATGCGCGGCGCGCATCTCTGGCGCTGGTTGTTCAAATTTCAATCCGCCAAGCGCCGCGAAGCAGGGCGGCGCATGTCGGGCATCGTGCTGCTCGAACGCGTCTGAATAAGCTCCAGCGCTCGGCCCGCTCCTGACGAAAATCAGGCGCGCCGGCGGTACTCCTCAACGCGCCGGAGCGTGTTTCGACCTCATATACTGACGTGTACACTCCGGTGCCTGCGCTCCGGAATCGCGCCCGATGTCATCTAGAACCGGGCTTCCGCTCGCAACGCTATTCAGAGGCTCCTAACGACGCTATGGATACCGCACAAAATTTTTCCGCCTTCCGAATCCATGCCGACCGCGACAAATACCGCGCCGGGATCGAACAGATGAAGCTCGATGCCTTGTCGCCCGGAGAAGTACTGATAAAGGTCGCTTATTCCTCGGTCAACTACAAGGATGCGCTCGCAGGTACCGGCAAAGGCAAGATCCTGCGCAACTCACCGCTCAACGGCGGCATCGACGTGGCCGGGCACGTTGTCGCGTCGATCGACACGACGTTCAAGGAAGGCGATGCGGTGCTGTGTACCGGCTGCGGCCAGTCGGAGACGCGCGATGGCGGTTACGCGCAGTACGCGCGCCTCGAATCGCGCTGGACGATTCCGCTTCCACAAGGGCTCGATCTGCGCGAGGCGATGATCCTCGGCACGGCCGGTTTCACCGCCGCCCTCTCGCTGTATAGAATGCAACAAAATGGACAAGTACCCTCGATGGGCCCGATCGTCGTCACCGGCGCGAGCGGCGGCGTCGGTTCGCTCGCGCTGGATATCCTCACGCGCGCTGGCTACGAGGCGCATGCGATCAGCGGCAAGCTCGAACATTTCGACGACCTGATTGCGCTCGGTGCCAAGCAGTGTATCTCGCGCAAGGATCTGTACTGGGGCCAGCGCCCGCTCGAAACCAGCCGCTGGGCCGGCGCGATCGACAATGTCGGCGGCGACATGCTTTCCGGCCTGACGCGCGTGATCCACCCCTACGGCAATATCGCGAGCTGCGGCCTTGCCGCTGCGCCGGAACTGCAGACCACGGTGATGCCCTTCATAATCCGTGGGGTGAGTCTTCTGGGAATAGCCTCGGCCGGCACCGCGCGCGCGATCCGCGACGAGGTCTGGCGCCATCTGGCGAACGATTGGAAACCGGCGCATCTCGAGCGCATTGCGACGCGCGAGGTCGGCCTGGACGGCCTGCCCCCGGTGTTCGACACGATGCTGGCAGGCGACTCGTTCGGCCGTACGGTTGTCAAGCTCTGAGGTGGCTTGCCATAATTTTTTGTGCGCTAGCACACTGTCTTGCATACAACGCCCCGGCGTAGGCTATACAATAATTTCGTCCCACCAAGGCAGGTACTTCCATGGCGCGCATTCTGATCGTTGACGATTCGCCGACCCAGTTGCTCAGCCTCAAGCGCGTCGTCGAAAAACTCGGACACGCAACGCTCACTGCCGAAGACGGATCGGCCGGCGTCGAGGTGGCCAAACGCGAAGTGCCCGACCTGATCCTGATGGACGTCGTGATGCCGAATCTCAACGGCTTCCAGGCGACGCGCTCGATCTCGAAGGATCCGAAGACCAGCCATATTCCGGTGATCCTGGTCACGACCAAGGGGCAGGAAACCGACAAGATCTGGGGCATGCGCCAGGGCGCGAAGGCTTACGTGACCAAGCCGATCGATGAGAAGGAACTCATCCAGGCAATCAACGATCTGCTGCCGAAGGCTTGAGTCGAAACTGAAAACTCGCGGAAGGTATCGTCATTCCCGCGTGCTCCTGGCGGAAATCCAGCGACTTTGATTCCCAGTCACAAGCACAATAAAAGCGCTGGATTACGCGCAATTTGATTGCGCGCCCTTCGGGGCGTCCGCGACGCGGATGTGCGCTCCGGCATCTTGTCTGCGTATCCCGCGTGCGCGAGGGCGACAAGCAGCACCCTACACCCTCACCGCTTCGCCGAATTCCTTCGCCATCTCCTCGTACAGCTTGCGCTGCGCATCGGTGTGCGCCGGCGGCGCGTGCACTTCGAGCGTGATGAACTGATCGCCGGGCGTCGCGCCAGGCATGCCACGTCCGCGCAGGCGCATGCGCTTGCCGCTGTCGGAGCCCGCGGGTATGCGCAACTCGACCTCACCCGCCAGCGTCGGCACGGTCAGTTTCGCGCCAAGCGCGGCCTGCCATGGCGTCACGCTCAGTGCCGCGTGCACATCGCGACCTTCGAGGCGGAAGCGCGGATCTGTCTGGATGCCGACTTCGAGCAGCAGATCGCCGGCCGGACCGCCGTGCGATCCCGGCGAGCCTTGCCCCGACAGGCGGATTTGCTGCCCCGGCAAAATACCCTCGGGAATCTTCACTTCGAGCATGCGCTCGCCGCCGCTTGCGTCACGCAGCGTAATGCGCTCGCGCCCGCCGCTGAATGCGGTCGTGAGCGGGATTTCAATGCGCGCCTGCACATCCCGTCCGCGTCGCGGACCCGCGCGCCCGCGCGCGCCGCCGCGTCCGCCGCCGAACAGCGATTCGAAGAAATCCGAAAAGCCACCTTCGCCTTCGCCGCCGACGTTGGAAAAATCGAAACCCTCGCCATCGCCGAAATTCGGCGGCGGATGAAATTCCTGTCCGGGACGATAGCCCTGCGCGCGCAGCTGGTCGTAGGCGCGGCGCTTGGCCGGATCCCTGAGCGCCTCGTAGGCTTCGTTGACCGATTTGAATTTTTCCTCGGCGCCAGCCTCTTTGCTCACGTCCGGGTGATATTTGCGCGCGAGCTTGCGATAAGCGGACTTGATCGCCGCGTCTTCCGCATCGGGTTTGACACCGAGGACGTCGTAGTAGTCTTTGAACTGCATTTCGCGCCTCAATTTCGAAACAACGAAACCCGCGGCCAGCATAGCTGACCGCGGGCTGCTTTCAATGCCCTATTGCCTGAGTGCGGCCAAGAATGGCCGCTTCTTCAGTCTCGCGATTAGGGACGATCGCACAGGTTAATGCGTGATCTCGATCTTGCGTGGCGCCGCTTGCGGCTTCTTCGGGATCGCGATTTCGAGCACGCCGTTCTTGCCGGAGGCGCTGATCGCCTCGGCATCGGCGCCTTCGGGCAACGTGAAGCTGCGCTCGAATGAGCCGTAGTTGCGCTCGATGCGGGTCAGCTTCGCGTTCTCCGTCGTGGTCTCGGATTTGCGTTCGCCCTTGATCGTGAGCACGTTCTTGTTCGTGCTGATCTCGATATCCTTGAGCTCGACGCCCGGAACATCGGCGACGATCACATAGCGCGCATCCTCTTCGCGCACGTCAACCCGCGGCGTCCATTCGGACGCCGACCCTGTATCCGCGAACAGGCGGCCAAACACATGGCGGATATCGTTCTCGAAACGCGTCGGGCGCGCCCAGGGATGGTAATGCGAAATGGTCATACAGATTCCTCAAGTGATTGCGGGCCCATCGCCCTATGGCGGCAAAGATGCGGTTGACGGCCATCGTTTCAAGAGGGGGTGTACGCACTTTGCGTGGATTGGGAATCCGGCCGCGTCGCACAGCAAAAGCGTTATTATCCCGCTCCCACCCGCGAGGATGCTCCTATGACGATCAAGGTCGGCGACACCGTTCCGAACGCCACGCTCAACTATCTCAAGGATGGCGTGCAGGCAATCAACACCGATGAAATCTTCAAGGGAAAAAAGGTCGTGCTGTTTTCCGTGCCCGGCGCATTCACGCCGACCTGTTCGGCCAAGCATCTGCCCGGCTATGTGGAAAAATTCGCAGAGTTCAAAAGTAAAAATGTGAACGTGGCCTGCCTCGCGGTCAACGATGCCTTTGTTATGGATGCCTGGTCAAAGAACCAGAACGTGCCCGAGGGTTTGCTCATGCTTGCCGACGGCAATGGCACTTTCACCAAGGCGCTCGGCCTCGAACTCGACGGCACACCGTTCGGCCTCGGCATACGTGGCAAACGTTTCGCGCTATATGCCGACAACGGCGTGGTCAAGGCTCTGCACCTCGAAGCGCCGGGGGAGTTCAAGGTGTCCGATGCGGGGTCAATGTTGGCGGCGGTCGGCTGACGCCTTGTTCGTCATTCCCGCGAAAGCGGGACTGCGGAGGCAATATGCCGAAGCGAACATTCGCGCAGCGAATGGCCCGAAGGGCGCGCGACAGGAGTCGCGCGTAATCCGGTTTCAATCAGAAGAGAGCCTCCGCTCGCCTGCGGTGGGCGGGCAACTTTCAAAGCAAAGTTTCCATGCCGCTGCGCGGCC
>VBNZ01000056.1:16959-22266 GCA_005877675.1 Gammaproteobacteria bacterium | reverse complement strand
GTCCATGCTCGAATCGAGCACGAGGCGGCGTGCGTCGGCATGGTGCGGATTGGCCATGAACGCAAGGCCGGCCGCGCCGAGCAATTCCGGGTCGCGCTGCAATACATCGAACGCGAAATCGCTCGCGAGCAGCACGCGCTGCACATGCACGGCCACGCCTGCGTCGTCGTGCATCGCCACGCCCGCCTCACGGCAGCGTGCAATCAGGCGCGCGTAGCGCGCGGTGGTGAATTCACTTGGACTAAACGACACGGGCGATTTGCGCTCGGCACGCTTGCGAGGACGTGCACTATGCCATGGCGACGCGGTGCGCAATACATCGGCAGCGCTGCGACGCTGGTTGCTGCAATTTCGTCCTAGCCATGCCTTTTTGCCCATGGCGGGCCCGCGACGAGGAGCTAGGATGTTTCACCCAATGACGGTCGAGCAAATCGTGGATTGCACGCAGACTTCCTTCGCATGCAGCCTGCCCGCGAAATTCCTGCGCTGCGGCGATGGATACGAATTCCGGCAGTTGAATGCACGTGCCGCGGTGCTGATGCACGGTGACGAACCCGGTCCGGTGGTGAGCTGCGGTTGCACCGGGCAATGCTGCGAAGTCCGTGTCGATCCGCGCAATGCGCGTGTCGTCGTCGCCACCGAGAACGCATGCGGCGGCAACTGGGGCTGGACCGTGCGTCTACCGGGCCTACCCCACGCTTTCAAACTGTTGGCGATGGAGGGCGATGCGGAGATTCACGCCGTCGCCAACGCCGTCCCACAACAAGCCGCTAACGCTACCTGATGTCCAAATAAAAAGCCCGTCGCGATTGCTCGCGACGGGCTACCCTCCCCCACAAGCCCGTAGGCTTTGTGTGGCATAGATTAGATAACAGTTTATTTACACGCGCACGTCGCGGCGCAGCATTCGCGTTCAGCTAATGCCGTGCTTGCCGGAAACAAAAAAAAGCCTCGCAAGTGCGAGGCTTTTTTTTGGATATCCGCCGCGTCGAGCGACCGCAAGGTCGCTCGAACACGACGAGTCGATCCGCGAGCGCAAGCGAGCGGATAGCAATAACAGCAATAACTTAGAAATCCATCCCGCCGCCCATGCCGCCCATGCCACCACCCGGCGCGCCGTGGCCGTGGCCGTCGTCCTTCTTCGGCGCTTCGGCAACCATCGCTTCGGTCGTGATCATGAGGCCTGCGATCGACGCAGCGTTCTGTAGCGCAGTACGCGTGACTTTGGTCGGATCGAGAATGCCCATCTCGACCATGTCGCCATACTCGCCGGTCTGCGCGTTGTAGCCGTAGTTGCCCTTGCCCGCGGCGACCTTGTTCAGCACAACGCTCGGCTCTTCGCCGGCATTCGAGACGATCTCGCGCAGCGGCGCTTCCATCGCGCGCTTGGCGATGAGGATGCCGTGGTTCTGATCTTCGTTGTCGCCCTTGAGCTTCTTGATCGCGTCAAGCGCACGCACCAGCGCAACCCCGCCGCCCGGGACCACGCCTTCTTCCACCGCCGCACGCGTGGCGTGCAGGGCATCTTCGACGCGTGCCTTCTTTTCCTTCATTTCGATTTCGGTCGAGGCGCCGACCTTGATCACCGCCACGCCGCCGGCGAGCTTGGCCACGCGCTCTTGCAGCTTCTCACGGTCGTAATGCAATACGCGATTCGATGTTCTTCGATTCGCCCGCGCCGTCGATGATGGTCGAGTTTTCCTTGGTGATGACGACCTTCTTCGCGCGGCCCAGATCCTTGATCGTGGCCTTTTCGAGCGACAGACCGACTTCCTCGGAAATGACCTGACCGCCGGTCAGGATGGCCATGTCTTCGAGCATCGCCTTGCGACGATCGCCGAAGCCCGGCGCCTTGACTGCGCAAACCTTGACGATGCCGCGAATCGTGTTGACGACGAGGGTCGCGAGCGCTTCGCCTTCGACTTCCTCGGCCACGATCAACAGCGGCTTGCTGGCCTTGGCCACGCCTTCGAGGATCGGCAGCAACTCGCGCACGTTGGAGATCTTCTTGTCGTGCAGCAGGATGTACGGATCTTCCAGTTCAACCTGCTGGCTCTGCTGGTTGTTGATGAAGTACGGCGACAGATAGCCGCGGTCGAACTGCATGCCTTCAACGACGTCCAGTTCGTTGTCGAGACCCGAGCCTTCTTCCACCGTGATCACGCCTTCCTTGCCGACCTTGTTCATCGCTTCGGCAATGATGTCGCCAATGTTGGCGTCGCCGTTCGCGGAAATCGTGCCGACCTGGGCGATCGACTTGTTGTCGGGCGACGGTTTGGACAGGTTCTTCAATTCGGCGACCGCACCAATCACGGCTTTGTCGATGCCGCGCTTGAGATCCATCGGATTCATGCCGGCCGCAACGGCCTTCATGCCTTCGCGGATCAGCGCCTGTGCAAGCACGGTCGCGGTCGTGGTGCCGTCACCGGCAACATCGGAGGTCTTGGAAGCAACTTCCTTGACCATCTGCGCGCCCATGTTCTCGAACTTGTCGGCCAGTTCGATCTCCTTCGCGACGGACACGCCGTCCTTGGTGATCGTCGGCGCGCCGAAGCTCTTCTCGAGCACGACGTTACGGCCCTTCGGGCCCAGCGTCGCCTTGACGGCGTTGGCCAGGGTATTCACGCCGCGCAGCATGCGCGCGCGCGCGTCTTCGGAAAAACGGATTTCTTTAGCAGCCATGGTATTAGTTCCTCAAAGTATACTTATATGCAAAGTACAATTATTCAATGACCGCCATCAGGTCTTCTTCGCGCATGACCAGAAGTTCCTGGCCGTCGACCTTGACCTCGGTGCCGGAATACTTGCCGAACAGCACCTTGTCGCCGGCCTTGACTGCGAGCGGGCGCACTTTGCCGTCTTCGAGGATCTTGCCGTTGCCGACCGCGACGACCTCGCCCTTGATCGGCTTTTCGGCTGCGGTGTCGGGAATGACGATGCCGCCGGCCGACTTGGTTTCGGCCTCCAGGCGCTTGATGATCACGCGATCATGCAATGGACGAAGCTTCATAGCTAATCCTCAACTATTTGATAGGGAACGGAATTTTTGCAGATTGTTAGCACTCTGCAGTGCTGAGTGCCAATTTTAGCGGCGAAAAACACCGCTGCAAAGAGGCACGGCCGCGAATTGAATGGGGGTGCGCCGGCGCGTTTCAAGCGCGCGCGATCGCGACGGGCCAAATTCCCGCAGCGCGCCGAATTTCAGCGTGAAGCGGCGGCGGAACGCGCAACCAGCCGCATGCGTCCGTGAATGCCCAGCTTGCTGAAGATATGCTGGATATGCGTCTTGACCGTGGTCGGGCTGATATCGAGCTGGCGCGCGATCTCTTTATTGGAAAGCCCGCAACGGATATCGGCGACGATCTGGCGCTCTCGCTCGGTCAGCCCTGCGATCTTCAGTGCAAGCGGGTTGGTGATCAACACATCGTCGTTTCGGCGCAGCGCGTCGAACAGGATACGGCGCTTGATCCACACATCGCCGCTCAGCACGACACGCATGGCATGCAGCCACTCGCTCGGTGAGGCATCGCGCAAGAGATAGCCTTCTACACCTTGGTGCACCGCGTGGATCAGCCCTGCGTCTTCGAGCGATTCGACGAACAATAGAATTTTCGAGCGCTCGCTCGCGGCGCGCATATCCGCGATGAACTTGCGCACTGCGATCGGCGGCAGATCGGCCAGCACGATGTCGGGCTGCGATGCCGCAACCACGCGGGCCAGCGTTTTTGCATCCGCAATGCTGCCCGTGATCTCGATTCCATCGAGATGAATCAGCGCTTCGCATAAGCTGCTGCGAAACGACGCATCGGCGCTCAAGATAAATACGCTCGTGGTAGACATCGCTACCTCCCCCGCTCGCTCCGTGCGCCACGACGCACTGCCGAACGGCACCGCACCCCAAGCGGTGATTAGTGTCGCCACGTCGGCGACCAGCCAGCCCTGACGCATTATCGGCCCTTCATCATCCAAAGTCAGTAGTCCCTCGTGAGGATTACCAGCTTGCGGCCGACAGCATAGGCTGAATCGGTCATTCGACTTGAATGACACCCACAGAATGAGGGGAATTGCATGAACGCCAATCTTGGTCCGGTCAGGTCCGGGCTCCTATGGATGCTAACGCTGGTGCTCGCATTATTCGCGCCAAGTGTGCTGGCGCAAACCGGCGTGAGCTTCACCCTCGAGGGCTGTCGAAGTGACGGCACCATCACGCTGCCAAACGGCGGCGGCCAGTTCATCTGCCCCGATGCCGCCTACACCACCGGCAATCTCGGAAAGAGCTGGAATGAACTCGATCTCGTCCCGCATCGCATCACCGCGAAGGCGGGAAACTCGGCGCCTGCCTCGCAGACCTATACCGTCGGCGCCGCCGCAGACAATTGCAACGGCGCGAGTGGCACGATCTACAACTGCGCCGACGGCGAATCCCTGACTCCTGGATATGACTTCCTGTCCGCGCCGGTGCTCAATGCAGTGCTTTCGGACGCAAGCTGCACGGCGGCCAGTTCGAGCGGCCAACTGGCCGCTCATCCCGGCGTCGGCGGCACGGCGGTTTCGATCTACCGGGAAGTGACGATCACGCAGGCGGCCAACACGACCTGCGTCTACGACTACTACGAGCGCCTCGCGCTTGGCTCGCATTTGTATCCCGGTTCTTCGCTGCACTCCGATCTGCTCAACCAGAGCCTCGGCACGGCCGCGCAGGGGCTGAGCAAAACCATGTCGGCAAGTGCGGACTCGACCGTAACATGGGACCTGATGAAGCAGGGCAACCCTACTTCGGTTCACTTCGGTGACGTTTGCGCGGCGAATGCGCCGACTTCGCAGCCGGTGACGATCACGGTGACCTGGACGAAGAACCCGGCGACGCTGGGCAAGGTTTCGGTGACCACGCACGTGTATGCGACGAATCCCGCGGCGCGCACGATCACGGTCAGCGCCACCGACAAGATCTACAAAGACCTGGTGCAGTCCACGCTGCTCGATACGGCGTCGACTCCGCTCGCTGGCGTGGACGTGCCAGCGGGTCAGACGGTGCTGGTCCTCACACACACCGCGTCACTCGATCCTTCCTCCGCCGGCGGTATCGGCGACTGGCTCAACGATGTCGCCACCGCGACCTACACCGACAACGTGACCGGCGTTCCGATACCCGGCTCGACGACAGCGTCGGCGAATGCGCAAATCGGCGCGGGCACCACATTCAACGGCACTGCCGACATCAGCGACAGCGAATCGATCACCGGCAGCGGCTTGACTTTCTCAGTTCTCACGCCCCCTGCGGTCGGCAGCTTCCTGAACGGCTACAAC
>VBNZ01000056.1:16212-16917 GCA_005877675.1 Gammaproteobacteria bacterium | reverse complement strand
ACTATCTACCTGGCCAACCAGACCATCACCAGCGGAACGTTGTCGGATACGGCGCATCTCAACACCGCCTCACAGCAGCTCGCAGCGCCGGTCTCCATCAGCATCGACTCGTCGGCGACGGTCAAGCTCACCGTGAGCAAGACTATACCGGCCGGCTATCTCCAGCTGCCGGGCGACACGCTCACGGTGTACTTCCACATCGCCGGCACGGCCGCTTCCAATTACACGAACAATATCCATTTCACGTTCGCGAACGGCGGTCCCAACACGGCTTCGACGGATATCGGCGGACTGTTGCCAGACAGCTACACAGTCACGGAGGTAGTGGGTTCCAACCAGTACTGCGACGCGCAAAACCACTGCACGACGCAGACCCTGCTGCAGCCGATATCGAATCCGCTAGTGGTCGACCTGACTCCGCAGAACGGGAGCATGGCCAGCCGCTGCACGGGCACGACGCCGTTCACGAATACGTTGCTGGCGCAGGGCGTGCGCGTGCAGGTGCAGAAGATCACCAATCCGGTGCTCGCGGCCGCGGATCCGGATTACAACTGGCAGTTCGCGCTGAACGGTCCGAACGTGAGCAGCTGCGTGCCGGCAACCGCCGGTGCAGGCGCGGGCTTCGTGCTGTTCACCGATTCGCTGGGCGGCGACTGCCTGTTGTCCGACGGCAACTACACCGTCACCGAAACGCTCAAATCCGGC
>VBNZ01000056.1:13645-16074 GCA_005877675.1 Gammaproteobacteria bacterium | reverse complement strand
AGCGGAGCCGATGCGTTTGTGTTCGAGCTGCACGCGGGAGCCTCGGCGGGCGTGCCCGGCACGTCCCTGGAGAGCCTGACGGCCAACGCCGCTGACGCTGGTGTGTTGAATTTCACGACCTTGCTGACACCGGGCAACCACTACCAGCTGTGCGAGATCGTCAAGGTGGGCTGGGCGACCAACCTGCCGAACCCGTTCACCGCAGCGCAGATCGACCTGGACAACAGCCTCATCTGCAGCGACTTTGTGGCAACGACCGATGTATTCACGTTTACGGTCAACAATACGCCGCCGCCCAACACCGGATCGGCACGCACGATCGGCTACTGGAAGAACTGGGCGTCCTGCCATAGCAGCAACGGCCACCAAGAACCCGTGCTCGACGAGACGCTGTTGGCAGCCACACCGCCCGGCATCCAGGTTGGCAATTTCTACCTGACGACCGGCCAGTGCGTGTACGCGGTGAACCTGCTGAACAAGTCGACGATGACGACCGGCATCAAGATGGCGAGCGATCCACTGTTCAACATGACGGCCCAACTGGTCGCCGCCGAGTTGAACACGGTCGCAGGAGCGGCTTCGTGCGGGACGGTGGACAGCGCGATTGTCCAGGCGAATGCACTGCTGACCAAGTACGGCTTCAACGGCAACAGCTATAGCCCGAAGCTGACCAAGGCCGATGCGGCGGCGGCGAACAGTCTGGCCAACACGCTCGACATGTACAACAACAATCTGCTCTGCTTCTAGCAGTTGCCTGCGGGCCCGAGACCCCCGCAGAGCAGACCCCGCCGCGGCGACAGCCGCGGCGGGGTTTTCTTTGCACGTTTGTATACTATTTGCTGCGGATCGTAAGGCTCACCGAATTGCTCGCGCCAGAGTGGTTGCCGGCCGCGTCGTAGGCGACGATGTAATAGGAATACGTGCCGCTCGGCAGCGTTTCGGTATACCCCGGCGTCGCCGTCGTAGCCACGCGCACGCCGTTGCGCCAGATCTCGTAGCCGCTGACGCCGACATTGTCCGTCGCCACCTGCCACGTCAAGGACACAGTCGTGCGCTTCACGGTGGATGCCGTTAGTCCGCCTGGCGCCGTCGGCGCCTGCGTATCGGCCTGCACCACCTGCGTCTGCACGATGTCGCTGACACTCCCGGAGACATTGTGCGCTGGCAACGCCGCATCAGTGGCGTTCACCTGCACGGTGTACGTTGCGGCGGTGGCGCTCGTCGGCGAAGTCACGTACAGCGTCGCCGTTCCCGTCGCGCCCGGCGCCAGGCTGAGCGTCGCCGGCGATACGCTGCCGGTCCAGCCGGCCGGCATGACGGAGGCCAGCGCAAACGTGCTTGCTGCGCAATACATGTTGTCCTTGTTCGTCAGCGATATGGCATAGGACAGTTTGCTGCCGGCACTGCCGCTCTGGCTCGAAGGGCTCAGCGCCAGCACCGACGGCGCCGCCTGGCAGGTCGTCGTGGTGCCGCCACCGGGAAGCTGGATCTGCACCGTGGCGTAATTGCTCGTGTGCGACAGCTGCGTCACGCTGATACCGTTTGTCGCATCGCTGTATACGCCTGCGTCGTCCAACAATGCCAGCAGATACGTGTTGTAGGCGTCGTAGTTGCCGGTGTACTTGTGCACGTTGATGCGATTCCAATACGCGCTGCGCAGGCCGCTGTCGAGACCGAGCGGTTGGCGATACGACAAGTAATAGTATTCGCCGGTGTCGGGCTTGAAGATCTTGAGAATTTGTGGGGCCGGCGCCTGCGCCGGGTTCAATTCCAGCGTGGCGACCGTGTACGTTCCGGATTGCGTGACCGTGAGGATGTTGCCCGCCGGCGTCCAGCCCATCTGCTCCATGTGGGGCGCATTGAAATGCCGCAGTGCGTAACCGTCCGCACTCATGTCGTCCGAGGCGTCACCGTATTGATTGGCGAGCGTCGCCGCGTGCGCCATGTTCAGGTTGTGGCCCAGTTCGTGTGCGAAGACATCTTTGGCGGTGTAGTTGAACACCCAGGCGCGGCTCGGACTGCCACCAACCTGTGCAGCGCCATCGGCACCGCACACACTCATCTCGGTGCTCGGCATGACGTAAAGCCGGCGCGGATACTGCGAAAGGTCCCAACCGGCCGCCGACGCGGCGGATTCGGCGGCGTCCGCCCAAGCCGCCAGATTGCATGCGGAAGTGGTCGAGTAATTGATGACGAACGGGCCCACGACCTGGCCGCTGAACCCGACGTTGCCGAACGAGGTCTCGCGGAACAGCGCGTCGATCGAAGCGCCGGCCGGGTCGGTGAACATGAGGTCTTGAATCTGGCTAGGCGTGTTCGCCACGCTGGCATCGGTGAAATTCGCGATGATCACGATCGTGTTCTGCACGCCCGATACCAGCGGCGTCGCCACGGACGCCGTTGTCGTCTGCATCGCGGTGGTCGTCATC
>VBNZ01000056.1:8089-13637 GCA_005877675.1 Gammaproteobacteria bacterium | reverse complement strand
CCGTCACCGCGGTCGTCGTCTGCGTCGCGGAGCCGACGCTGAGCACGTTCGAGTCGTCGCCAGCCAGCCCGCTCACCTCCAAGTAGGTTCCCGAACGCAACCCTTGGGGCGGCGCGCCGTCGAAATGCAACGCGACATGCCGATGCGACTGCGCGTCCTCGAGTTGATATTCGAGCTTCGAGGTGCCTTGCGCCAGATCGTCGAGCGTCACCACACTGACGACTCCGGCCACCTGCATCGGCTGACCCGGTACCGGCGTCGCGGGCGCGACAGGGGCCACGGATTGCGTGAACTCTTGAGCGGACCAAGCCAGAACGGGAGATACAACGAGGGCGGAAGCGAGGATGCGGCCGGCGAAACGATGGGCGAATGACATCAGGGGTATACCATGAGTGAGTCGATTGGTTGTTCGCCCCTGTAACGAACGGCGCGCAGTATGACGATCGCGGGCGCGGGTTATGTGATGTAACACCGTGTTCCACAAATCTTTTTGCACGAGTCTTGCGATTCGTGACGCGCCGGCAAACGCAAGTCACACTACGTGCGCGCTTGTGTGCGCGACCCGACAATTCTTGCCTGCCGAGATCAATGCCGGTCGCCGGCGCCAGGAGCCCCAATGCGTGCTGCAATCGTCGTTTTGTGTACCTGTCCCGATGCGGTCGCGGCCGAGCGCATCGCCAGCGCGCTGGTGAGCGAACGGCTCGCGGCATGCGTCAATCGCATCGCGAGCGTGACGTCGACCTATCGCTGGCAGGGCGAGGTGCGGCATGACAGCGAGCAACTGCTGATCGTCAAGACCACGCATGAGCGTTTCGATGCGTTGCGTGCGCGCATCGTCGCGCTGCATCCGTACGAACTCCCCGAAGTCATCGCGCTCGATGTCGCCGCGGGCCTCGATCGCTATCTGGCGTGGATCGAGAGCGAAACGCGTACCGATTGAACCTGCGCGCACCACGGCGCAACCAACGACGATACGCGCAAGCGTCGGGGCCGCTTCCCGGTCACTTCGCCGTGCGACCATTCAAAATCGATAAACTCTGCGACAATTTGCCAATGACCTTCCTTCGTCCCGCACTACTCCTATTGGCGGCGTTTGCCGCGATCGCAGCAACGGCGTCCGCGCGCGCGGCAGACGATGATCTGCTGCCGGTCGACCAGGCTTTCGTCGTCGAGGCAAAGGCGCTCGACCGTGACACGGTCCGACTCGAGTGGAAAATAGCGCCGCATTACTACCTGTATCGCGAGCGCATCAAGATCACCACGCCCGACACCGGCGCGACGCTGGCGACGCACGAGCTGCCCGCGGGCGAGAAGAAGCACGATGAGTATCTCGGCGACGTCGAGGTCTATCACCACGATTTCGCTTCGACACAAAAATTTGCCGCCGCTGCTGATGCAGCGCAGATCAATCTAGCCGTGCGTTTCCAGGGCTGCCACGAAGTCGATCCGAAGATCTGCTTCCCCCCGCATGTGACCAAGCTCAGCGTCGCGCTGCCTGCGGCGGCTGAAAAGTCCGCCGACAACACGCTCGCTCCCGCGCTCGCGAATGCTGGCGCGCGGGGCGGGCTGATTTCGCTCGATGGCGGCAACGAGCCGTTGCCGGTCGAAAAAGCTTTCGTCTTCGAGACGATCGCGAGCACGCCGAACGAACTGCTCGCGCGCTTCACCATGCCCAAGGGCTACTACCTGTATCGCGACAAGACGCGCTTCGAGAGCAGCGACGCAACGCTCGAAGCGCCGCGCTGGCCGCAAGGCGTACAGCACAAGGATGCGAACTTCGGCGCGACTACGGTGTACTTCGACCAGGTCAATGTGCCGATCGGGTTCAAGCGCAACGATGCGAACGCGCAACGCCTGCACGTGACGGCACATTTTCAGGGCTGCCTTGAGAACAGCGTTTGCTATCCGCCTACGACGCGCACCGTGGAAGTCAGCTTGCCGGCCGCCGACGCAACCGGTGCGATCGCGACGCCCGCGGCAACCGCAGGCTCTGCATCGACACCCGCCACAAATGCCACGCCGAGCTCCGGCAGCGAATCCGAAGACAGCCGCCTCGCGCGCGCGCTGAGCGGGTCGCTATGGCTCACCTTCGGCGTGTTTTTCCTGTCCGGCATCCTGCTCGCTTTCACGCCCTGCGTGTTCCCGATGATTCCGATCCTGTCGGGCATCATCGCTGGCGCCGGTGAGAATATTTCCACCAGACGTGCTTTCACGCTTTCGCTCGTCTATGTGCTCGCGAGCGCGGTCGTGTTCACGCTCGCCGGCGTCGTTGCGGGGCTTGCCGGCAAGAATCTGCAGGCCGCGTTCCAGACGGCTTGGGTGCTGTGGTGCTTCGCCGGCCTGTTCGTGCTGCTCGCGCTGTCGATGTTCGGCTTCTATGAGTTGCAACTACCGAGTTCGTGGCAGGCGAAGCTCGCAAATGTGAGCAATCAGCATTCCGGCGGATCGCTCGCGGGCGTCGCAGTGATGGGCGCGCTGTCTGCGTTGATCGTCGGGCCGTGCGTGACGCCGCCGCTCGCGGTCGCAGTGCTGTACATCGCCGAGAAACACGATGCGCTGCTCGGCGGATTCGCGCTGTTCGCGCTCGCGCTCGGCATGGGCGCCCCGCTCGTCGCATTCGGCACCGGCGCCGGCAAACTGCTGCCACGCGCAGGCGCATGGATGGACGCGGTCAAGGCCGTGTTCGGGGTCACCTTCCTGGGTCTTGCGATCTGGATGTTGTCGCGCATACTCGATCCGATCTGGATCATGCTCGCGATCGGCGCACTCGCGATCGGCAGCGCGATTTACCTCGGCGCGCTCGAACGCCTGCCGGAAAACACGTCGGGCTGGAACAAGCTTTGGAAAGCGCTGGGCGTCGTGCTCCTGATCGGCGGCGCGGCCGAATTGATCGGCGCCGCGGCGGGCGGCGGCGATGTACTGCAGCCATTGCATGGTGTCGGCCGCAGCGGCGCCGCGGCCGGTGCAAAAGCGGAAACCCTGCAGTTCAAGCGCATCAAATCTAGCGCCGACGTCGAACGCGAGCTCGCAGCGGCGAAGTCTGCCGGCAAGCGTGCCGTGCTCGACTTCTATGCCGACTGGTGCGTGGCCTGCAAGGAAATGGAAAAGTACACTTTTTCCAAACCCGAGGTGCAGCGTGCACTTACCGATTTCGTGCTGCTGCAAGCTGACGTGACCGCGAACGACGAGGTGGATCAGGCGCTGATGCGGCGGTACGGCATCGTGGCACCGCCCGACACGCTGTTCTTCGGCAGCGACGGCGCCGAACAGCGCGCGCTGCGCCTCACCGGCGAAGAGGATGCGGACAAATTCCTGCGCCGCATCGCCACCGTTACACGCTGAAACGATGCGCGCCAACTTTCTGATCATCGCCGTGGCGCTGCTCGGCGCCCTGCTCGGCCTCGCGGTCTCGACTGGCATGGACGGTTTTTTCGCACCGGCCCTGCCTGCGGGCGTCACGGTGCTCAAACCCGGGGATCAGCGCGCCGATCTCGCCCTGGCCGATCTCGCCGGTGGCGCGCGGCGCTTATCTGAATGGGACGGCAAACTCGTGCTCGTGAACTTCTGGGCGAGCTGGTGCGGTCCGTGCCGCGAAGAAATGCCGCTGCTTGATGCGAAACGCGCTGAACTCGCAGCGAAAGGTTTCGAAGTCGTCGGCATCGCGATCGATGAACCCGATGCAGTGCGCGACTTTCTCAAGGATAGCCCCGTCAAGTATCCGATCTTGGTCGCCGACGAAGACGACGATGCGTCGCTACGTTACGGCGACACCCGCGGCGTGCTGCCCTACAGCGTGCTGATCGGCCGTGATGGGCGTATCCTCGCGCAACGTGCAGGCAACTTCACCGATGCCAGTCTCGCGCGCTGGATCGCCCCGCATCTGTAGCGATCTCGCCGATTCAAACACCCGTAACAGCTTAAACGTCGGCCAACTTCGCTGATCTTGAGGGTAGCGGACTAGACAAATTCGTGCCGACGGCGCAGACTTCGCCGCCTTGAAGCGGGCCCGCAGTCCGCACCCCTCTGTTCGCTAGTGGCGAAGATCCTGCTTCTCAACGGCCCGAACCTGAACCTGCTCGGCACGCGCGAGCCGGAGGTCTACGGCCATGCGACGCTGGTCAGCATCGAGGCCGACCTCGCCAAGACCGCGCAGGCGGCCGGACACGAGCTTGCCGCGTTCCAATCGAATGCCGAGCACGCGCTGATCGAGCGCGTGCATGCCGCGCGCACCGACGGCACCGCGTTCATCCTGATCAATCCGGGCGCATTTCTCTCGAACGTGCATGCGCGCGAGGAATTTCGTCGCCACTCGTATCTGGCCGATCTCGCCGTCGGGGTGATCGCGGGGTTCGGCGCAGGGAGCTACCGCTTCGCGCTCGACGCCGCCATCGAACGGCTCTCCGCCAACAAGTGATTTAAGAAAACAAGAAAAGGCCTGTCCATGGACCTACGCAAAATCAAGAAACTGATCGACATCCTCGAGGAGTCGAACCTCACCGAGATCGAGATCAAAGAAGGCGAAGAATCGGTGCGCCTGAGCCGCATGCCCAAAGGCGCGGTCGCGTCCGTGGCCGCCGCACCCGCGCACGTCGCGTATGCGCCCGCACCGGCGGCCGCTGCGCCTGCCCCCGCAAGTGGCGGCAAGGATCTGCCACCGGGCCATGTGCTGCGCTCGCCGATGGTCGGCACGTATTACGCCTCGCCGAATCCCGAATCGCCGCCGTTCGTCAAAATCGGCCAAACCGTCAAGGTTGGCGATACGCTCGGCATCATCGAGGCGATGAAGATGTTCAACCAGATCGAGGCCGATGCGGCCGGCACGATCCTCGCGATCCTCGCCACGAGCGGACAGCCGGTCGAATTTGACGAACCGCTGTTCGTGATCGGCTGACGCGACGCTGCCATGCTCGATAAAGTCGTCATCGCCAACCGCGGCGAAATCGCATTGCGCGTGCTGCGCGCCTGCCACACGCTCGGGATCAAGACCGTGGCGGTGCATTCCACGGTCGATCGCAATTTGAAGCACGTTGGCATGGCCGACGAATCCGTGTGCATCGGCCCTGCGCCGGCGGCGGAAAGTTATCTGTCGACCCCGGCGATAATTGCTGCGGCTGAAGTGACCGATGCGCAGGCGATTCATCCGGGCTACGGTTTTCTCTCGGAGAATGCCGATTTCGCCGAGCGCGTTGAGCAATCGGGTTTCATCTTCATCGGGCCGACGGCCAACGTGATACGCCTGATGGGCGACAAGGTCGAGGCGATCAAGGCGATGAAGGCCGCCGGCGTGCCCTGCGTGCCCGGTTCGGGCGGGCCGCTCAGCGACGATCCGGTGATCAACGCGAAAATCGCGAAAGAAATCGGCTACCCGGTGATCATCAAAGCCGCGGGCGGCGGCGGCGGTCGCGGCATGCGCGTGGTGCACACCGAGGCGCATCTCAACAACGCGATCTTCACGACCAAGTCCGAGGCCAAGGCCGCGTTCAACAACGATCAGGTCTATATGGAGAAGTTCCTGGAGAATCCACGCCACGTGGAAATCCAGGTGCTT
>VBNZ01000056.1:7285-7765 GCA_005877675.1 Gammaproteobacteria bacterium | reverse complement strand
TGCGGAAGATCCGGAGACGTTCATGCCCTCGCCCGGCACGATCAAACGTTTCCTCGCCGCGGGCGGACCCGGCGTTCGCATCGACACGCACATCTACGACGGCTACCGCATCCCGCCGAACTACGATTCGATGATCGGCAAGCTGATCGTGCACGGCCGCGACCGTGACACGGCGATCGCGCGCATGCGCATCGCGCTCGGCGAGATGGTGATCGACGGCGTTAAGACGAATATTCCGCTGCAGCAGCGCATCCTCGCCGACGGCGGCTTTCACGCCGGTGGACAGAATATCCACTATCTCGAAAAGCGCATTGCGGAGGCGAAGGACAAGGCAATCGTGCGAGGCTGAGCGTTTGCGCGATGTGTTGACGCACATCGCGCGCGAAGCCGAGCGCCCGCAGCCGGAGCGCAGGGCCGGGTTGCTTGGCGAGGCCCGGATGGCCGAGCTCAGCAACGGCCCGCGCGCAGCGCGGTAGCATT
>VBNZ01000056.1:623-7278 GCA_005877675.1 Gammaproteobacteria bacterium | reverse complement strand
ACTGGATTCCCGCTTTCGCGGGAATGACGGCAAAGAAGGAAGCAAAGAAAGAAGCAAATGTCCTGGCTCGAACTTTCCCTCACGATCCATGCGCAGCAGCAAACCGCGGTCGAAGGCGCGCTCGAGGATCTCGGCGCGCTGTCGATCACGCTGCGCGACGCCGACGCGGACACGCCCGACGAGCGCGCGATCTTCGAGCCGGGCGTCGGCGAGATTCCGCTATGGAACGAGATCGTGCTGCAAGCGCTGTTCAACGCGGCCACCGACCGCGCGGGCCTGGTAGCGGCGTTGACCGACCTCGCGCCCGAGTTGTCGCCCGAGCGCATCACATTCCGCGAAATCGAAGAGCAGGACTGGACGCGCGCGTGGATGGACACCTACCAGCCGATGCGCTTCGGCCGGCGTCTGTGGATTTATCCAACGACGGTCGAGCCCGAGGGCCTCGCCGCCGACGCAGTCGTCGTGCGGCTCGACCCGGGCCTCGCCTTCGGCACCGGCACGCACCCCACGACGGCGCTGTGCCTGGAATGGCTCGACACGATTGCCGACGCTAGGGCGCTTGCGGGCAAGCGTCTGATCGATTTCGGCTGCGGCTCGGGCGTGCTGGCGGTGGCGGCGCTCAAGCTCGGCGCTGCATGTGCGATTGGCGTCGACAATGACGCGCAGGCGCTGGAAGCCAGCCGCATCAACGCCGAGCGCAACGCGGTCGGTGAAAAAGTGGATTTGTATCTTCCGCAACATTTTCCGCCGCAGCAGGCGGACATCCTGATCGCCAATATCCTTGCCGGCCCGCTCGCGGAGCTTGCCGCGCAGTTCGCTGCGAGCATCGCGCCCGGCGGCCTGCTCGCATTGTCCGGCATACTTCACGGGCAGGAATCGGAGCTTGTCGAAATCTATGCGGCATGGTTCGACGAGTTGGTGGTGACGCAGCGCGAAGACTGGGTGCGTATTGCCGGACGCAGAAAAAACTGAGCTGCGGAAGAAGAACTACCTGCGTCGCGCTTGAGCGCCCACGACGCTCGGCTACAATTCGCGCATGTTCACGCAATGCCCCGAATGTCTCACCATCTACACACTCGTGCCCGAGGAGCTCGCGCGCGGGCGCGGCAGCGTGCGTTGCGCGCACTGCGGTGCGGTGTTCGATGCGTTGCGTTCGCTGACCGAATCCCTGCCTGCGGGACGCATTCAGCGCCTCGACCAACACGGCATGAGCGAGGAATTGCCGCAATTGTCGATGCCGGTGATGCGTCCCTCGCGCGAAGACGAGGCCGACGCCGTGCTGCCCGCCGCAACCGCGCGCATGCCCGGATTCACGCGCAGCGTTGCACCTGCGCGCGGGCGCGACTCGCCTTGGCGCGTCGCCACCGCGCTGCTGCTCCCGCTGCTGCTCGCGCAGGTCGCGTGGGCGGAGAGGCATGAGCTGCTAAGGAATCCGCTCACGCGTCCGTGGATCGCGCGCGCCTGCGCGACCCTAGGCTGCAGCTTGCCGTTGCAGCGCGACAGCGAAGGCCTCGTGCTGCTTTCGCGCGATGTGCGTCCGCACCCTTCGGTGCCGAACGCGCTGATCATCTCCGCGACGATGCGCAACGACGCCGATCACGCGCAGGCGTTTCCTCTGGTCGAGATCACGCTGACCGATCTCGACGAGCATCGCATCGCCATGCGCCGGTTTCACCCGCGCGAATATGTCGGCGACGCACGCACGATCGGCACGGGGCTTGCGAGCGGCGCATCGACCGCGCTCGTATTCGAAGTCGCCGATCCGGGCAAGAACGCGGTCGCCTACGAGTTCAAGTTTCTGTGATGAGTCATCGACAAGTACGCGACGCCGTTGCAATTTCGATTTTGACGGCGCGCGCTTAACATTTTTGAATAAAAAAATGCTTATCAAAATGCGCGTGCGGCGATAGACTGCACGGTCCGCGCTTGCCCGGGGTTCGGCGCACGGAAGCAGAACAATTCCACGGAAATCTCGTCCCTTATGAATGCCGCTGTCGTCTTGCGTACCGTCGATTCGCCGGAGTCCACGCTGCAGCCCGCGCTGCGCGAGTCCGTCGCGCGCGCGGTACGCCGTTACCTGCACGACATGAACGGCGAGTGTCCGGACGGCCTCTACGAGCTCGTCCTGCAGGAAGTCGAAGCGCCGCTGCTGCACGAAGTGCTGACCTGGTCGCGTGGCAATCAGAGCCGCGCCGCCGCCGCGCTCGGCATCAATCGCGCGACCTTGCGCAAGAAGCTCTCCACCTACGGCCTGGAATAGACATTTCGTATCGCGCGCGCTGCGATTACGGGCTGCAAGCTTTATAATTTCCGCACCCTCCCGCGGAAATTCCGATGACCGAACCTTCGCCTGTTCCGGTGCGGCGCGCTTTGCTCAGCGTGTCCGACAAGACCGGCCTCGTCGATCTCGCGCGCACGCTCGCGGCGCGCCGGGTTGAACTCATCTCCACCGGCGGCACTGCCAAGGCGCTGCGTGATGCCGGATTATCCGTTCGCGATGTAAGCGATGTCACCGGGTTTCCGGAAATCATGGATGGCCGCGTCAAGACGCTGCATCCGAAGATCCACGGTGCGCTGCTCGGCCGCGCCGGTACCGACGATGCCGTGATGACGCAGCACGGCATCGAGGCGATCGATCTGGTGGTGTTGAACCTGTACCCGTTCGAGCAAGTGACCGCGGGTGGACACACGCTCGCAGACGCGATCGAGAACATCGATATCGGGGGCCCGGCCATGCTGCGCGCAGCGGCGAAGAATCACGCGCGCGTGGCGGTGCTGACCGATCCGGCGCAGTATGCGTCGTTCCGCGCCGAATTCGATGCGCACAACGGCGCGACGTCGGCAGCGGCACGCTTTGCGCTCGCCGTTGCGGCATTCAACCGTGTCGCGCAATACGATGCGCGCATCAGCGACTACCTCTCGGCTATCACGTCCGATGGTGCGCGCGCGCAGTTCCCGGCGCAGCAGAACAGCAACTTCGTCAAGGTGATGGATCTGCGCTACGGCGAAAATCCGCATCAGCAGGGCGCGTTCTACCGCGACCTGTATCCGGTGCCGGGTACGCTCGCGACGTTCACGCAGCTGCAGGGCAAAGAGCTGTCGTACAACAATCTCGCCGACGCCGACGCAGCGTGGGAATGCGTGCGCCAGTTCCACGCACCGGCCTGTGTAATCGTCAAGCATGCCAATCCCTGCGGCGTCGCGGTTGCGGCCGATGTCGGCGCGGCCTACGAGCTGGCTTACGCGACCGATGCGACGTCGGCCTTCGGAGGCATCATCGCGTTCAATCGCCGCGTCGATGCGGCGACGGCGAAGAGTATCCTCGACCGTCAGTTCGTCGAAGTGCTGATCGCGCCGGAGTACGACGAGGCCGCACTCGCCGTCTGCGCGAAGAAGGCCAATGTGCGTGTGCTGCGTATTCCGCACGGCGACGGCAGGAACAACGTCGACGTGAAGCGCGTCGGTTCCGGCCTGCTGATGCAGACCGCCGATACGCGCGAGGTGACGCAGGCGGAATTGAAGACCGTGAGCCGCCGCGCGCCCGCCCCACACGAGCTCGACGATCTGCTGTTCGCCTGGCGCGTAGCCAAGTTCGTCAAATCCAATGCCATTGTCTCGTGAGCGCGAAAATTGCAGCGCTCAAAGCCGGCGAGGCAGGCTTGGTCGTGCCCGGCAGTGTGATGGCGAGCGATGCATTCTTCCCGTTCCGCGACGGTATCGATGCGGCCGCGGCCGCGGGCATCCGCGCGGTGATCCAACCGGGCGGCTCGATGCGCGACGCCGAGGTGATCGCGGCGGCGGACGAGCACGACATCGCAATGGTATTTACCGGCATTCGGCACTTTCGGCATTGACGTGCCGAAAGTGCTCGTATTTCCGTCCCTGGGCCTGGGTTGCGGCCAGTCCCTGGCCGGGATGACGCTGGGGATGAAAATGGAGCGCCCGCAATGAAAATCTTGGTCATCGGTTCCGGCGGCCGCGAACACGCGCTCGCATGGAAGCTTCGGCAGTCCTCGCGCGCGAGCGAAGTGATCGTCGCGCCCGGCAATGCCGGTACGGCGACAGAACCCGGACTGCGCAACGTGGCAGTCGCGGCAACCGATATCGATGCGCTGCTGCAATTGGCGCTCGACGAAAACATTGGCTTGACCGTGGTCGGCCCGGAGGCGCCACTCGTCGCGGGCATCGTCGATCGCTTCCGTGCGGCGGGGCTGCGCTGCTTCGGTCCGAGCGCGACAGCTGCGCAACTCGAGGGCTCCAAGGCGTTCGCCAAGGCGTTTCTCGCGCGCCATGGCATTCCGACCGCACGCTACGCGGTATTTACCGAGCTCGACCCGGCGCTCGCGTACGTGCGCGAGCAGGTGCAGCGCAGCGGCGATCCACGCATCGTGATCAAGGCCGACGGCCTCGCCGCCGGCAAGGGCGTAGTCGTCGCGATGACGCTGGACGAGGCTGAGCAGGCGCTGCAGGACATGCTCGGCGCACATACGCTCGGCGATGCCGGCGCCCGCGTCGTGATCGAGGAGTTTCTCGATGGCGAGGAGGCAAGCTACATCGTGATTGCCGACGGACATCACGCGTTGCCGATGGCGACGAGCCAGGATCACAAACGCGTCGGCGACGGCGACACCGGACCCAACACCGGCGGCATGGGCGCGTATTCGCCTGCGCCTGTCGTGACACCGGCAGTCGAGCAGCGCGTCCTGCGTGAGATCATCGAGCCGACGCTCGCAGGCATGCGCGCGGACGGCGCGCCATTCACGGGCTTTCTCTACGCCGGCCTGATGATCGGCCGCGATGGCGCGCCGCGCGTGATCGAATTCAACGTGCGCTTCGGCGATCCGGAAACACAGCCGATCATGCTGCGACTGCAATCGGATTTCGTCGAACTGATCGAAGCGGCGCTCGACGGCCATATCGATCGGACGCAGGCACGCTGGGATGCGCGCGTGGCGATCGGCATCGTGCTCGCAGCGCAGGGCTATCCTGGCAAGGTCCGCTCAGGCGATGCCATCACCGGACACGATGCGGATTGCGGCAACGCGGTGAAAGTATTTCATGCAGGCACCCGGCAGGAAAACGGGAAAACCGTAACGAGCGGCGGCCGCGTGTTAACCGTCTGCGCGCTCGGCGACGACCTGCAAGAGGCGCGGCAGCATGCCTATGCGGCGGTGGAACAGATTCATGCCGACGGCCTGTTTCATCGCCGCGATATCGGGTATCGCGGACTGCGCTGAGCGGAACCCGACTCGAAATCGTAGCGAGCGAAGGCCCGATTCAAATTCAGATCGGGCGCGGCACCGGCGCCTGAACCGCAGTGCTCAAATGTCCACGAGGATTACTCGCCGCGTCCGCGGCTCGCCCTCGGCCATTCGTTGCGCGAATGTTCGCTACGGCTCCTGCCTCGCAATCCGCGACCGCCGGCGCGCAAGATGTCGAGCGCAGTCGATTCGAGATCGGTTCTAACAGCGTTTTACGAGTTTGAGCACATTGTGCCCATCGACGTATTCGTAGCCGAATTCGTCCATCAGCCGGCGTACGAGTGCGATGCCGAGCCCGCCGATGCGCGATGTGGCGACGGTCATGCTGAGCGACTCCTCACGCCAGATAGTCGGATCGAACTCGTCGGCCAGATAGCGGATCGTCGCCGTCACCTTGCCTCGATCATGCTGCAGTTCGACCTCGATCGACCCGGCGGCCTGCTGCGCATGCATCACGACATTGGTCAGCAATTCGTCGAACGCGACCTGCAGGTCGTGCACGACCTTGATGGGAACCTGCCCTGCAAGCTTCCGCTCGACTGCATCGTTGAAGCGCCCGATCGCGCCGCGCTCGCGTTCGACACGCGCATGCCAGACCGGCCCGTTCGGGCGCTGCCAGAACCGCAACCGGTCCGTGATTTTCCCCATGCAAACATGTTGGCGAAAACCCCGCCGATGCGCAATGCGCGCAGCGGCAAATCGCTATGGCTTCTTTGCCGGAGCGGGTGCGGGCGGTGCGGGTGCACGGGCCGTCAGCAGCGGCGCCTTGAAGTAGGCATGCGTGGCGGGCCAGGGTTTGTCCGGTGTCTGCTGCTTGACGAACAGTTGCATCGTCTCGCGATGCATCGCTGCGGTGGCGCCATCACCGGCGCGCGTTGCTTCGAAGATCGCCTCGCAAGCGCGTAGGCTGAAGCGGTGTTGGTGTCGGGACTCTGCTTGTACAGCAGCTGGCCATAGTCGAGCGCGATGTCGCGCTCCTGTGCGCTCGCGGCCGCGCAGGTGCTCGCGAGACGGATGTAGATCACCATCAGATCGCCATCGCGCGAGTGGCGCGCAAGCGCCTTGTTGATGCTCTGCAAGGCCTCCGCGCACTGCCCCTGTGCGACCAGCGCTGCGGTCAGATGCGCTTGCGCGAGCGGCGCGTCGGGCTGCAGCGCTGTCAGCTGGCGATACTGCTCGGCGGCCTGTGCATAGCGCTGGCGGCGCATTTCCGCATTGCCGAGCATGAGCCAGGTATCCGGCAGCTTCTTGTCAAGTCGTTGCGCGCGCTGGTATTCGTCGTAGGCACGTGCGTCGTCCCCTGCGTATTCGGCAACGAGGCCGCTGGAGAAATGCGCGGACGCGCTGTTGTCATCCTTCTTGAGCGCCTCGGCAGCTTCGCCTTGCGCGATGGC
>VBNZ01000056.1:0-423 GCA_005877675.1 Gammaproteobacteria bacterium | reverse complement strand
GCCGGCCTTGGCGCGCGCGTCGCCTGCGGCAGCACCATTACCCATCCCGTCATAGGCTGTGGCGAGATGCGTGTAGAGCTCGTTTGCACCGGGCTCGAGCTTGAGCGCGCGATTGAGCGCGGCGACCGCATCGGCGTAGCGTTTCTCCCTGAGCGCGAGGCGACCGAGCATGGCCTCGGTGGCGGCCTTGTTCGGATGCTCGCGCGCGGTGTCCTCAAGTACTTTGCGCGCACCGGCCAGGTCGCCAAGGTCGATCAACGTGTCGGCTAGACGATAGCGGATCGGTAAGTATACTTTGTCGCGTTCCAGCGCAGCGGCAAAGTTCGTACGCGCGTCCTGGTCGTGCTTGAGCTTGCTTGCGATAAGGCCGCGCAGGTAGTACCAGCGCCCGTCGCCCGAATTGATCTGCGTGGCATCGTAGAA
>VBNZ01000055.1:8130-10864 GCA_005877675.1 Gammaproteobacteria bacterium | reverse complement strand
CGAGCGAATTGCATTTGCGGCACATCATCGGACGCACTGCGTAGATCGAACAGGCGTCGTCGATCAAAAAAGGGCAGGCAGTATCGCGCCGGAATGAAGTCGCCTGCTTGGCCCGCTCCGAGTACGCAGAGAGCAGGTTGAGAATCGACGTCAATTCGCCGCGCCGGCGCAACTCGCGTGCGATGCGGAAGATTTCCTGCGGCAGTGCATCGATACGGAACGAGCGGCAGCACCAGGAGCAGCCCTTCTTGCAGTCGAAGTGCACGCCCTTGCGCACGACGGCATCACGCGCCCGGTCCACTTCCGCTTGCGCGTAGCCGGCGAACTGCAGCACGAAGTCGATATTGCGATTTGCACGCAGACGGCGCAGCGATTCCTTTTCGATTTCCTTGTCGAGCGCCTTGAGCTCGGCGATCTCCTGCGGCGTCGGCATCAATCGTTCTTCTTGCTCGCGTCGGTGCCTGCGTTTTCTGACTGTTCGAGCCGTTTGTCTGCCTCTTTTTTGTTCTGATCGACGGTTTGCTGCACGCCTTTGGCCTTGTCGATCGCCTTCAGTTGGTCGTCCCACACGGTTTTCTGTTTCTGCGGCGGCGGTGGCGCGGCAGTTTGCGAGCAAGCGGCGGATAGCGCGAGGAGCGCGGCGAGGGGCAGGATGGCGAGGCGCATGGCGAACTCCGAATTGGACGGTTAAAGTCTGCGCCTGATGTGCGGCGCGGACAAGCGGCGCGCGCAAACCGCGAAAGGACTGACTATGGCAATGGACACGGCGCGCTGGCGCCTTGACGGGCACACCGCCCTGATCAGCGGCTCGAGCCGCGGTATCGGCTTCGCTTGCGCACGCGAGTTTGCCGCGCTCGGCGCAGACGTGCTGATGCTCGCGCGGGACGAGGCGCACCTGGAAACCGCGCGCGCCGAGCTGGCTGAGGAATTTCCGCAGGTTGAAATCCTGGCCTTCGCCGCCGATGTCGCGAACGCTGAACAGCGTCTGGAAGTGTTCGACTGGATTGCCGATCTCGACGTGGAATTGTCGTTGCTGATCAACAATGCCGGCGGCAATATGGGCAAGCCCGCGGTCGATTACAACGAAGCGGAACTGCGCACACTGATCGATCTGAATGTCACGAGCGTGTTCGAAATGTGCCGCCTCGCGCACCCGCATCTGGCCGAGCACGGCAATGCCGCGATCGTGAACATCGCCTCGGTGTCGGGCCTGACGCATGTGCGCACCGGCGCACCATATGGCCTCACCAAGGCCGCGGTCGCGCAGCTGACCAAGAATCTCGCCTGCGAATGGGCCGAGGACGGCATCCGCGTCAATGCCGTTGCGCCGTGGTATATCCGCACGCAGCGCACCGAGGCTAAGCTCGCCGACCAGGAGGACTATCTCGACGAAGTGCTCGAACGTACGCCGATGGGCCGCATCGGCGAACCTGAGGAAGTCGCTGCGGCGGTCGCGTTCTTGTGCCTGCCGGCGGCGTCGTACATCACCGCCGAATGCATCGCCGTCGATGGCGGATTTCTGCGCTACGGTTTTTGAAGGTCACCGCTACGCGCGCGGACCAATTCGCTGGTGCGAATGACGGCAGCGCCGGCTCGACAACTAAACAATTTGACAGTCGCGCTCGCGTTGCATGCGAGAAAATCATGTTCGATCGGTCGCCAACGCATTCCTGCATGACTCACACAAAGTATTTTACTTATACCCCGCCCTACGATTTCGCGGCGCTGCTCGCGTTCTTCGCCAAGCGCGCGATTCCGGGCGTGGAACAGGTCGATGCATCGAGCTATCGACGCGTATTCGAGCTCGATGGCAAGGCCGGCACGCTCGCAGTGCATGCGAAGGGGAATGCCGATGCGCTCACACTCGATGTCGAAGTCGCAGACGCCAGCATACTGCCGCAGATCGAGGCGCGCGTGCGGCGCATGTTCGACCTCGATGCCGATATTGTCGAGCGCTGCGTTGCGCGTCATCCGGGGCAGCGTCTGCCCGGCGGCTGGGACGGTTTTGAGATCGCGATCCGCGCCGTACTCGGCCAGCAGGTGACGGTCGCCGCGGCACGCACACTGACCGAGCGCGACGTGCGCAAGTTCGGGCGCGCGGTCGAGCTGCCGCAGGTTGGAAAAATACAATTGTTCCCAGCGCCGGAAACGCTCGCGCTGGCCGACCTGAGTGGACTGGGCATCACTGGCGCGCGCATGCGCACGCTCGGAGCGATTGCGCAGGCGGTGTGCGACGGACGCATCGACTTTCGCGCCGACCAACCGCTCGATCAATTCGTCACGCAGTGGACCGCATTGCCGGGCATCGGCGACTGGACCGCGCACTATCTGGCGATGCGCGGACTCGCACATGCCGATGCCTTTCCCGCAGGCGATATCGTGCTGCGCAAAGCCGTGGCGCGCGATGGCGTGCCGGTGGCGACGGCCAAGCTCGAAGCGATGTCGCAGGCATGGCGGCCGTATCGGGCTTACGCGGTGCTGCACTTGTGGCGCGCGACGATGAGCGCCAACTGATTGCAGAATCTGTCCGCAATGCTACATTGCCGCGCGATGTCGACGATCTACTACGACTATCTGCCGAGCCCGGTCGGCAAACTGCTGCTCGCGATCGACGGGCAGGGGCTCAAGCATATTCATTTCGAGACCGGTCGCCATCAGCTCGTTCCCGGAGAAAACTGGGAGCCCGGCGCCGGTGCGCTGCACGAGGTGCGCGCGCAACTCAAGGCCTATTTTG
>VBNZ01000055.1:7051-7808 GCA_005877675.1 Gammaproteobacteria bacterium | reverse complement strand
TGACAGACTATGTCCGAGATGCGTGAAGCTGCCGTTGGGGCCGTCCGCGCCGACCAGTGCAAGCGCGACGCTGGTTTTCGCACCGTCGACGATTTCCATCGGCGCGGTGTCGCCGCCCATATCGGTTTTCACATGGCCCGGATGGATCGCGTTGACCTTGATCGCCGTGTTGCGCAGCTCGTGTGCGAGCTGCACGGTCCAGGCGTTGACCGTACTCTTGGACACGTTGTACGAGACCGGCGCCTTGTAGTCGTAGATTGGCGACGCCGGGTCGGCGTGATGCGTGATCGATCCGAGCAGGCTGGAGACGTTGACGATGCGCCCCGCCGGCGCCTTCTGCAGCAGCGGCAGGAACGCTTGCGTCGCCGCGATCAGGCCGAACACATTCGTGTCGAAAGTCTTGCGCCAGTTCGCGAGCGGCTGCTGCGACGGCGTCTTGCTCATGTCGTCGACCATGATGCCGGCATTGTTGACCAGGATATCGAGGCGGCCGTATTTCGCCTCGACTGCGGCCGCGGCGCCGGCAATGCTGGCGTCGTCGGCGACGTCGAGCGCGAGCGGCTCGACTTTAAGTCCCTGCTGGCGCAGCGTTTCAGCGGCGCTGCTGGCCTTGGCGTGATCGCGCCCGGCGAGTATGACGTGTACGCCACTCTGTGCGAGCTGGCGCGCGGTTTCCAATCCGATGCCGCGCGTGGCGCCGGTAACGAGAGCGATTTTGTTGGTACTCATGGTGAATCCCTCTTTGGGTCGTAGGGGT
>VBNZ01000055.1:610-7012 GCA_005877675.1 Gammaproteobacteria bacterium | reverse complement strand
GCTGACGTACCAGCAGATAGAACACCGGCGTCAGCAGCAGGCCGAAGAAGGTCACGCCGAGCATGCCCGAGAACACCGCAACGCCCATCGCGCGACGCATCTCGGCGCCGGCGCCGGTCGAGGTGACGAGCGGCACGACGCCCATCACGAACGCGAGCGAGGTCATCAGGATCGGACGCAGACGCAGTCGGCACGCATCGAGCACGGCCTGCCACACCGATTCGCCGTGCGCTTCGCGGTCTTTGGCGAACTCGACGATCAGGATCGCGTTCTTGCAGGCCAGGCCAATCAAAACGATCAGGCCGATCTGCGTGAAGATGTTGTTGTCGCCGCCCGAGAGCAGCACGCCGAGGATCGCGCACAGCAAGGTCATCGGCACGATCAGGATCACCACCAGCGGCAGCGACAGGCTTTCGTACTGCGCCGCGAGCACGAGGAATACGAGCAACACGACGAGTGGAAAAATGTAGACCATCGTGTTGCCGGCGAGAATCTGCTGATAGGTGAGGTCGGTCCACTCGTAGCCCATACCGTTCGGCAGCTCCTCGCGCAGTACTTGCTCGAGCGCGGCCTGCGCCTGGCCCGTGCTGTAGCCGGGCGCCGGCGCGCCGTTGAGTTCCGCGGCGAGATAGCCGTTGTAGTGCGGCACACGGTCGGGGCCGGAGGTTTCCTTTGCGGTGACGAAACTCGCAAGCGGGATCATGTCGCCGCGCGCGTTGCGCGTCTTCAGACGGCCGATGTTCTCCGCGCTCATGCGGAAACTCGGCTCGGCCTGTGCGTTGACCTGATAGGTGCGGCCAAAACGATTGAAGTCGTTGACGTAGAGCGCGCCGAGATACATCTGCATCGTGTCGTAGATGTCGGCGAGCGCGACCCCGGCCGACTTGGCCTTTTCGCGATCGACCTCGACGTCGATCTGCGGCACGTTGACCTGGAAGCCCGAGAACACGCCGGCGAGTTCGGGGCGCTTGGACGCCTTTGCGATCACGTTCTGCAGCTGCTTGTACAGCTCGTCGGCGCCGAAGTTGCTGCGATCCTCGATTTGCAGCTTGAAGCCGCCGATCGTGCCGAGACCCTGTACCGGTGGCGGCGGAAACACCGCGATGAACGCGTCCTGTATTTGCGCGAACTGCATATTCATCGCCATCGCGATTGCGCCGGCCGACTTGGACGCATCGCGGCGTTCTTCGAACGGCTTGAGTGGCGTGAATGCAATGCCGTAGTTAGGCGCATTGGTGAAGCCGTTGATCGACAGCCCCGGGAATGCCGGCACCGATTCGACGCCGGGCGTCTTCAACGCGATGTCGGTCATGCGCTTGATCACCGCCGTGGTGCGATCGAGTGTGGCGGCGTCGGGCAACTGCGCGAAGCCGACCAGATATTGCTTGTCCTGCGCCGGCACGAAGCCGTTCGGCGTGTGCGCGAAGCCGAACAGCGTGAAGACGATCAGTCCGGCGTAGACGAACAGCGCGATGCCGCTTGTGCGCAGGATCCGTCCGACCGTACCGACGTAGCCGTTCGACGCGCGTGCGAAGAAGCGATTGAATGGACGGAAGAACCAGCCGAGCGCGGCGTTGAGAACGCGCGTCGCGCGGTCCGGCGCCGCATCGTGCGCCTTGAGCAGCAGCGCCGACAGCGCCGGCGAGAGCGTCAGTGAATTGAATGCAGAGATCACGGTCGAGATTGCGATGGTCAGCGCAAACTGCTTGTAGAACTGTCCCGACAGGCCGCTGATGAACGCAGTCGGCAGGAATACCGCGCAAAGCACGAGCGCGGTCGCGACGATCGGCCCGGTCACCTCGCGCATCGCCTGTTTGGTCGCTTCGAATGGCGACAGGCCGTCGCTGATATTGCGCTCCACGTTTTCGACCACGACGATCGCATCGTCGACGACGATGCCGATCGCGAGTACGAGTCCGAACAGCGACAGCGTGTTGAGGCCGAAACCGAACAGATGCATCACGCCGAGCGTGCCGATCAGCGATACCGGCACCGCGAGCAGCGGAATGATCGAGGCGCGCCAGGTTTGCAGGAACACGATCACGACGATCACCACGAGCGCGATCGCTTCGAGCAGGGTATGCAGCACGGCTTCGATCGAGCCGCGCACGAACACGGTCGGATCGTAGGCGACGTTGTAATCGATGCCTTCGGGGAAGCCCTTCTTCAGCTCCACCATCTTCGCCCGCACCGCGTCGGAGATCGCGATCGCATTGCTGCCGGGGCGCTGGAAGATCGGAATCGCGACCGCGGTGGTCTTGTCTAGCATCGCTCGCAGCGCGTAGTTGTCCGAGCCGAGCTCGACGCGTGCGACGTCCTTCAAGCGCGTGATCTGGCCTGTCTCGCCGGTGCGGATGATGATGTTGGCGAAGTCCTCCTCGTCGACCAGGCGGCCCTTGGTGTTGACCGCAATCTGAAAATTCGGTCGCGCCGAACTATTCGTCGGCACCGCCGGCGAGCCGAGCGCGCCCGCGGCGACCTGCACGTTTTGCTCGCGGATCGCGTTGGCGACGTCGCTCGCGGTCAGACCGCGCGCGGCAACTTTCTCGGGATCGAGCCAGATGCGCATCGAATAGTTGCCGCCGCCGAACTGCAGCACGTCGCCGACGCCGTCGATCTTGGCGAGTTCGTCCTTGATGTGCAGAGTTGCGAAGTTCGACAGATAAGTCTGGTCGTAGCGGCCGTCGGGCGAGATGATGAACACCGCCATCGTGATATCGGGCGAGGCCTTCGCCGTCGTCACGCCGAGGCGCTGTACGTCCGCCGGCAGCTTCGGCGTCGCCTGCGCGACGCGGTTCTGCACCAGCACTTGCGCCTTGTCCACGTCGGTGCCGAGCTTGAACGTCACGGTCAGCGTCATCACGCCGTCGCTGGTCGCCTGCGAGAACTGATACAGCATGTCCTCGACGCCGGTGATCGCCTGTTCCAGCGGCCCCGCCACCGTATCGGCGATAACTTTCGGATTCGCGCCCGGGTACACCGCGCGCACCACCACGGTCGGCGGCACGACTTCGGGATATTCCGAGATCGGCAGGTTCGGAATCGAGATCAGGCCCATGATCAGGATCAGGGCCGACAGCACCCCCGCAAATACGGGGCGCGAAATAAAGAATTGGGAAAAATTCATGGCGAGTCCTTCGCGCCCGCGCGCATCGCGCGCGGGCCTGCGATTAAAAGTCGATCAGTTCGTCGCGCGGTGCTGGTCGCCGTTGCCGGTCGAGGCGGTTGCACGCTGCGGCGCGAGTTGCGCGACGGCGTCGTTCGCTTGCATCGTGACGCGCGTCGGCGTCACCTTGGTGCCAGGGCGCGCATGCTGCAGACCGTTGATCACGATCACGTCGCCCGCGGCGAGTCCGAGGTTCACGATGCGCAGGCCGTCGATATTCGCGCCGAGCGTGACCGGGCGATATTCGAGCGTATTGTCCTGCTTCAGCGCGAGCACGAACTTCTTGCCAAGGTCCGTGCCGACCGCGCGTTCATCGATCAGCACGGCATCGTGCGCCGCGCCGCCGATGAGTTTGATGCGCGCGAACAGTCCCGGCGTGTACTGCCCGTCCTTGTTGTCGAACACCGCGCGTGCGCGGATCGTGCCGCTCTTCGCGTCGACCTGGTTGTCGACGAAATCGAGCCGGCCCTCGTGCGGATAACCCTGCTCGTCGGCGAGGCCCATGTAGACCGGGCTCGTGCCGCGCGCTGCACCGTGCGCGAAGCGCAGGTAAGTCTGCTCGTCGGCATCGAAGTAGGCGTACACCGGATTATCGGATACGACCGTGGTCAAGATGCTCGTCGTCGTCACCAGATTGCCCGGCGTGATCAGCATGCGTGAGACGCGGCCCTCGATCGGCGAGCGCACTTCGGTGAACTCCAGATTGAGACGCGCGGCTTCGAGCGCGGCCGCGGCCGAGCTGATGTCGTCGCGGCTGCTCGCCGCACTGGTTTCAAGCTGGTCGAAATCCTGCTGCGCGATCACGTGTTTGGTGATCAACTGCTTGCCGCGCTCGTGATTGATCGCGGCCAGCTGCGATTGATTGCGTGCGCGTTGCAGCTGCCCGGCGAGACGGTTCACTTCCGCCTGGAACGGACGCGGATCGATGCGAAACAGCAGCTGCCCCTTCTGCACGTGCGCGCCTTCGGTGAACTGCGCCGATTCGATGAACCCCGCGACGCGCGGCTGGATCGACACCGAGGTGACCGGTTCGAGCCGGCCGGTGAACTCCTCAAAATCGCGCAGCGGGCGCGCCACGACTTCGGCCACGCTGACCGCGGGCGGCGGCGGCGCGGAGGCGGCACCTGCGCTGGCCTGCGAGCGCGCGCATCGGCAGAGCAAGGGCGGTCAGATATGGGCTGGCTTTGATCAAGTTGGGCGACATGGTGCATTTCCTTGTAGGCTGTCTCGTGTTGGATCCGACCCGCGTTTGCGGCCGCCTGCTGCGCAGCGACTTGACTTGGAACTTGCGCTGCGCGAAGCTGTCACAATGTGTGTTACCGGTCAGTCACATTTTAATGTTACTTACTGGTAACTAACGTGTCAAGCGTGGTTTTTCAAGAGGAGCCGTGTACGTGAGCGCGAAACCGGGGGCGGAATCTGCAAAAGCCGAAGAAGTCGGCAAGCCGCGCGTGCGCGACCGCATATTCGAAACCGCGAGCGATCTGTTCTACCGCCACGGCATACGCGCAGTCGGCGTCGACGCGATTGCGCAAGAAGCCGGCACGAACAAAATGAGCTTCTATCGCAGCTTTGCGTCGAAGGACGATCTCGTCGCCGAGTATCTACGCGATCAGGAGAAGGAATATTTCGCGTGGTGGGATGAAGCGATCGCGCCGTATGCGGGTAATCCGCGGCGCCAGCTCGAAGCGTTGTTCGAGGCCTATCTCGACCTGGCCAAGTTCAAAGCCAAGGCGGACTGCGGATGCAAGACCAGCCGCGGCTGTGCGCTCGGCAACGCCGCAGTCGAGATTCCCGAGGACAATGAGCTGCTCGGCGGCATCGTGCACGCCTACAAGACCGAGATTCGTCGCCGCCTGCGCAAGCTCGCGCGCGAGCTCGGCGCGCGCGAACCCGACACGCTCGGCGACGCGCTGATGCTGCTGATGGAAGGCGGCTACTACACGCGCCTGACTTATCCGCAGAACACCGGCCCGGTCGCCGCGATCGCCAGGGCGGCGCGCGTGCTGATCGACGCGCACCTTGCCTGAACGATCAGTGCGCCGCTACGTCGTCGGCAGCTCCGCTTCGACGAACGAAGGATCGGCCAGCTCCCTCTGCAGCGTCTCGCTGTCGAGCTCCTTCTCCCACTTCGACACGACAATCGTCGCGACGCCATTGCCGATGAAATTGGTCAGCGCGCGGCATTCGCTCATGAAGCGGTCAATGCCGAGAATCAGCGCCATGCCCGCGACCGGAATGCTCGGCACCACGGCGAGCGTCGCGGCGAGCGTGATAAAGCCTGCGCCGGTGACGCCCGATGCGCCCTTGCTCGTCAGCATCGCGACGCCAAGCAGGGTCAGCTGCTGCCACAGGGTCAGTTCGATGTTGAGCGCCTGCGCGACGAACAGCGATGCCATCGTCATGTAGATGTTGGTGCCGTCGAGATTGAACGAATAGCCCGAGGGCACGACCAGGCCGACCACCGACTTGGAGCAGCCGAGGCGCTCGAGTTTTTCCATCAGCGGCACCAGCGCGCTCTCCGACGAACTCGTGCCGAGCACGGTCAAGAGTTCCGCCTTGATGTAGTTGAGGAAGCGGAAGATCGAGAAGCCGGTCATCCAGGCAATCGCACCGAGCACGACCACGACGAACAGCGCGGAAGTGGCGTAGAACGTGACGACCAGCGACGCGAGCTTGGCAAGCGAAATATTCCTTCTCCTGATCGCGTAGATACTCGGCGACGAGATCGTCCTTCGACGCGCCTTCGAGGAAGTCGAATACCGGCTTGCCCTTGGCGCCAAGGCGCGAGAGGGTGAAGCCGAACAGGATCGCAATCAGCAGCACCTGCAGCAGGTCGCCGTTAGCGGTGAACGCATCGACGAATGTCTTCGGAATGATGTGCAGGACGAAGTCGGTCGTGTTCTGCTCGCTCGCCTGCTTGGCGTAGTTGGCGACCGCCTTCGCATCGAGCGTCGCCGGATCGACGTTGAAGCCTTTGCCCGGCTGCACCACATTCATCACCACGAGTCCGACGAACAGCGCAAAGGTCGAAACCACCTCGAAATAGATCAACGCTTTGCCGCCGACGCGGCCGACCTTCTTCAGATCGCTCACGCCGGCGATGCCGAGCACCACGGTGAGGAAGATCACCGGGCCGATCAGCATCTTGATCAGCGCGATAAATCCGTCGCCTAGCGGTTTGAGCGATGAGGCTTTGAACGCATCGGCGGCGACCGCCTTGCCAGTGCCGGGAT
>VBNZ01000055.1:0-442 GCA_005877675.1 Gammaproteobacteria bacterium | reverse complement strand
GCCTTCGAGCAGATGGCGCAGTTCTGCGCGGCGCGGTTCGAGCGTGGCGCGCTCGGCGTTGAACGCACGCGGCAACTTCTTCTCGATCGTCTCCAGCTCGTCGCGCAGAGCTTCACAGGCCTGCTCGAACGTGCCGGGCACGCATTGGTCCTGCACTTCGATGTATTGCGCGGCAACGCGGTCGTGCGGCGAAGTCGAGATCGGTGTCTTCTTCACGCCGGGTGCGGACACGCCGCCACCACCACCCGGGCCGTAAGTCTGCGCCAGACTCTTGCCCGGAACGCCGAGGATGCCGGCCGGCACCCAGCGACTCGGTGCCGCGCCGTCGTGGCTGACGTAGCGCGTGCCGTCTTCGGCGCGCGTGCAGAACCAGATGGGCGGCGGCACCGGTAGCGGCGCTGGCTGCGCGGATTCCACAATGGAGGACGGCGCCGCAGGCGGT
>VBNZ01000054.1 GCA_005877675.1 Gammaproteobacteria bacterium | reverse complement strand
GTAAACGAGGGCGAGCGCTCGTCGTGGAACGGGCAGCGTGCCGACCAGTCGCGCCCGGCCTTGCGCAGCGGCACACGCTGCTCGATCACATCGACGATGTCGATGCGTGCGAGCAGTTCGTCGATGAATTGATCGGGGATGCGGCCGGCCATTAGATGCTTAGCATGCCATGCAAAGGCAGAAAAAGAAGAAGCCGGGCGAACCCGGCTCCTTCGTTCAGTCAGTCCCTAAAGTAGTCATCGCGTTCCGATCCCTCGAAGTGTCCATGGCGCATACAGCAATTCCTTAAACCTCCGAGGCGAACCGCAAGGGCAGGGATCATTGCGGCCAAGTTTTTCGGCGAGTTCCTTGTCGCCGCGAACGATGCGCCGGCCGCGCTTCACGCGCGTTTCGGACGGATAGCCCTTGCGGCGTTTAGCAATGACCTCGAAAGCAGTTGTGGTCTTGGAAGCGGCCGCGGTTCATGGCACTTCTCCTTGCAAACTCTGTATGGGCGAACTTAATTTTGACGCCGCGAGGGGGCCTGCGCTTCGATCAGCTTCTTGGCGACGTCGCGCGCGATTTCCAGTGTCTCGGTGATCGTGCGTCCTTGCGCGACCAGTCCGGGCACATCCTCGCTAGTGGCGAGATAAACGCCTTCAGGCAGCTTCTCGATATGGACGTTGACGATGTGTTCCATCGCAATATCTGATTGGAAACCTATCTTAGCCCAACGCCGCAAGCTTGACCTTGACCAGTTCCGACAGCTTGCCCATATCGGTGCGTCCGGCGACCTTGGGTTTGACCAGGCCCATGACCTTGCCCATGTCTTTGGAGCTGGTGGCGCCCGATTCGGTAATTGCGGCAGCGATCGCCGCATCGACTTCGGCTGCGGTCAGCTGCGCGGGCAGGTAGTGCTGGATCACGCCGACTTCGAACTTCTCGATGTCGGCGAGATCCGTGCGGCCGGCGGCCTCGAACTGCTGGATCGAGTCGCGGCGCTGCTTGAGCATCTTCTCAAGCACACCGAGCACGGCCACATCGTCGAGCACGATGCGCTCGTCCACTTCGCGCTGCTTGATCGCCGCGTTGACGAGGCGGATCACGCCGAGGCGTTCCTTGTCGCCCGCCTTCATCGCGGTCTTCATGTCTTCGGTCAGCTGGGCTTTCAGGCTCATATGCTTCACTTTGAAAGTGGCTAGGGGATGGCCGCTACGTGATTTTTGCGCTCATAGATGGGCGCAAAAAACAAAAACGGCCGGGACGTTCGCACGCCGCCGGCCGGAATGTTGTCGCAATCCGGCAATATGCCGGCTGCGAGCCGCGCTCAGTACAGGCGCTGGCGCTTGGTCACGTCGCGCGACACGCGGCGCAGATGGCGCTTCACCGCCGCGGCGGCCTTGCGCTTGCGCTCCTGGGTCGGTTTTTCGTAGAACTCGCGCTTGCGCGTTTCGGCCAGCACACCGGCCTTCTCGCAGGTACGCTTGAAGCGACGCAGGGCGAACTCGAAAGGCTCGTTCTCGCGGACTTTGACGCTGGGCATGGAACTCGAACTCCAGAAAAAACGGTAAAGAAAGCTGTAAAATGGCCCGTTCTTGACGGGTGAGCCGGGCATTTTATCGTGAGCGATCCAGGAAATGCAACTCCATGCGGGTCCGTAAAAGGAGTCCGCGGCCCGGTGCTGGGTGTCGAGACCTCCTGTGACGAGACCGGGGTGGCCGTCTTCGACGCAGCCAAGGGCCTGATCGCCCATACGCTCTACAGCCAGATCAGGATGCATGCGGACTATGGCGGCGTCGTGCCTGAACTCGCCAGCCGCGACCATGTGCGCAAGCTGCTGCCGCTGATCCGCGAAACCTTGCGCGAAGCCGGTATGACGACGCGCGATCTGGGCGGCGTGGCCTATACGGCTGGGCCGGGGCTGGTCGGGGCGCTCCTGGTCGGGGCCGCCTGCGCGCGCGCGCTGGCCTGGGCCCTCGATGTGCCCGCGATCGGCGTGCACCATATGGAGGGGCATCTGCTCGCGCCGATGCTCGAAGCCGACCCGCCGCCGCCGCCGTATGTCGCGCTGCTGGTCTCGGGCGGGCATTCGATGCTGATCGAGGTTGCAGGCATCGGACGCTATAAATTGCTCGGTGACACGCTCGACGACGCCGCGGGTGAGGCTTTCGACAAGACTGCCAAGCTCATGGGCTTGCCGTATCCGGGCGGGCCGGCGCTGGCCAAGCTGGCCGAGTCGGGCAAACCGGGACGCTACAAGTTCGCGCGCCCCATGACCGACCGCCCGGGACTCGATTTCAGTTTTTCGGGACTCAAGACGCAGGTATTGATGGCCTACCAGGCGCATGCGGACGAACCCAACGCCCAGGCCGATGTCGCGCGCGGTTTCGAGGACGCAATCGTCGAGACGCTGGTGATCAAGTGTCGCCGCGCCCTGGCCGCGACCGGCGACAAGCGCCTCGTGATCGCGGGCGGCGTCGGCGCCAATCGCCACCTGCGCGCGCAGCTCGCGCAGGCCGCGCAGCGCGATGGGTTCCGCGTGTATTTTCCGCGACTGGAATTCTGTACCGACAACGGCGCCATGATCGCGCTCGCCGGCGCACTGCGTCTGCAGGCGGGGCTGCACGACGATGCGGCGATCAAGGTGGCGCCGCGCTGGGATCTGGAATCGCTGCCTGCGGTAGGCTGAGCAAGACCAAAACCGTTCATGGGTGAGGTATCGAACCATGAACCACATGTCATAGTGCCGCTCACCCTTCGATACCTCAGGGCGAACGAAGAAGAGGACAGCTCTTGGATATAGTTTTCATCGAAGACCTGCGCATCGAGACCGTAATTGGCGTTTACGATTGGGAACGCAAGATCCGTCAGGTCGTCGCGCTCGATCTCGAGATGGCGTTTGACAATCGCGTGCCCGCGGCCAGCGACGCGATCGCCGATACGCTCGACTACAAAGCGGTATCCAAACGCCTGATCGCCTTTGTGGAAAATTCCACTTTTCAACTCGTCGAAACGCTGGCCGAGCGTTGCGCAGAAATCGTGCTCAGCGAATTCAAAGTGCGCTGGCTGCGCCTGAAGCTGGCCAAACCCGGTGCGGTGCGCGGATCGAAGGCGGTGGGTGTGGTCATCGAGCGCGGCGTTAAGCCCTCTCCTCCGGCGCAGCCGGGGGAGAGGGTTGGGTGAGGGGGCGCTTTGCGCCTGCAACATGTGACGCGTGCCTGGCTGAGCCTCGGTTCGAATCTCGAACCGGAAGCGCACCTGCGCGCGGCATTGACCGAACTGCGCACGCGCTTCGGCGATATCGTCGTCTCCCCGATCTACCGCTTCCGCGCGATCGGCTTCGCCGGCCCGGATTTTCTCAATCTCGCGGTCGGCATCGATGCCGACCTTGATCCGATCGCGCTCAACGACTGGCTGCACGCGCTCGAAGATCGCCACGGCCGCCGCCGCGACGTGCCGCGTTTTTCCAGCCGTACGCTCGATATTGATATCGTGCTGTACGGCGATCTGGTGATGGCCGGTCCGCAGCACCTCGAACTGCCGCGCCCGGAACTCAAGCATGCTTTCGTGCTCAAGCCGCTGGCAGAGATCGCGCCGGATGTCGTGCATCCGGTGCTGCACAAGACGCTCGCGCAGTTGTGGCGCGCGCACCCCGAACACGATGCGCCAATGGAGCGTGTGCTTTTGTAGAGGCGCGACTTATCGCGTCCGCGCCGATCCTGCAAAAACCGGGCGCGATGAATCGCGCCCCTACAAACGCGCGACGTTTAGATGACCAAGGTTCGCCCGCCATCGACCTTGAGAATTTCCCCGGTCGTGAACTTCGCATCGCGCAGCAGAAACAACACCGCGTTCGCGACATCCTCGGGCGTGCCCATGCGTTTGAGCGCCGTGCGCGTAACCAGTTCGGCCTGATCCGCATACGGCTTGCCCGATTCGGGCCAAAGGATCGCGCCGGGTGCGACGCCGTTCACGCGCACCTCCGGCGCGAGTTCTTTCGCCAGCGCGCGCGTCATCATCGCCAGCGCCGCCTTGGCCATGCTGTAGACCGGATGTCCGGCGAGCGGGCGCTCGGCGTAGATATCCACAATGCTGACAATGCTGCCTTGTGCACTTTTCAGATGCGGCGCGGCGGCCTGAGCGAGAAAGAACGGCGCCTGCGCGTTGCTCGCAAACAGCTCGTGCCATTGCTGCGGCGTTGTTTCGCCGATCTTCGTCGAAAAAAATGCCGAGGCATTGTTGACGAGTCCGTCGAGGCGGCCAAAACGCGCGATCGCGGCTTCGACGAGGCGGGGCAACCGTTCGATGTCCGCGAGATCGCCCGCGATCGCACAGGTGCTGTCGGCGCGGGA
>VBNZ01000146.1:5906-8464 GCA_005877675.1 Gammaproteobacteria bacterium | reverse complement strand
GAAACGCTTTGCAATGGCCGCTGGCTGCGCCTCAAACGGCGTGGACGCTGGGAATTTGCCGAACGCGTCAACCCCGGCGGCGCGGTGATCATCGTCGCGCTGACCCCGGAGGATCGCATCCTGTTCGTCGAGCAATGGCGCGAGGCAATCGAAACCAAAACCATCGAGATGCCCGCGGGACTGATCGGCGATCTCGACGACCATGCGCACGAATGCGCACTCACCGCCGCGCAGCGCGAATTGCTCGAGGAAACCGGCTACCGTGCCGAGCGCATCGAATACTTCATGCAGGGGCCGACTTCGTCCGGCATGAGCAATGAGATGATCGCCTTCGTGCGCGCCTACGGACTCGTGCGCGAGCACGCGGGCGGCGGCGATCACAGCGAAAATATTATTGTCCACGAAGTCCCACGCACCGAAGCGCCGCGCTGGCTTGTAGCGAAGATGCGCGAGGGTTACTCGATCGATCCCAAGATGTTTGCCGGCTTGTACTTCCTCGATCACGGCGAGGCGCTATTCCTCTCTTGAGAATGAGGGTTACTTCGCCTCGACGCGGTGCCCGTACTTGACGCCCGTGATTTCGACTTCGCCGGCAGGGATGATGCGATAGCGAATGCGCAATGTGCCGGGTTGCGGATGCGCGGGGTCGCCGCCCGCATACAGCAGGCCGTCAACTACCGAGAACGTTGCCGCGAGATTGGGCGGAAGTGCGTCGGCCGGCACGGGATATTCGATCAGGGGACGCTGCCCCGCCGCGAGCGCGACGTCGACGCTGAACTCGCCCAGCTTCACTTCGCCTGCTTGAAAACGCGCATCGCTAAACGGCGCGCGTGGATTTTCGTGCCCTTTGCGTTCATGGAAAGCATTCGAATTGATCTGCATGCGCGACCACACCGTGCCGTATCGGCATTCGTCGCCCTCGCACTGCTCGTACCACTGGTACATCTCCACGATGCGCAACAGGACGACCGCATCGGCGCTGACGCCAAGCGCGGTGTCGCGCGGCGGCGTGACCACTTGCAGCTTGCCATGCAGGTGAATCACATCGCCGGTCTTCTCGCCTGCGGCACTCGGCGGTGCAGACGGTGTCGTGTTTTGCAGCATGTATTCGGCGAATCGCGCCCGGTGCATCCACAACCACCAGCCGATTCCGGTCAGCACAGCCAGGACAACCAGCCAGACAAAAATAGTAGAACCGGTTTTTTTCTTTCTACTTGCCATGCGCGCCCTATATTCGAGTGTTCATCATTGCGCTCGGATCATTTCACCACGGCGCCGCCGCTGCCCTGGCGCGGATCAGTACCCGCGTGCAGCTCGCCGGCTTTGCGGTCCCAGCTCACCGCGTTCATGAAACCCCAAGTGCGATTCGACACCTCGACCTTGTGCCCCATCGCTTGCAGTACCTGGATCTCGTCGGCAGTGAACGCACCCTTCTCAGCCGAAATCGCGTCGGGCAGGTACTGGTGGTGATAGCGCGGGTTGCTCACGAATTTTTCCGGTCGCTCGCCGTCGATGAATGCAAGGATGCCTTCGAGCACCATCGTGATGATGCGGCTGCCACCTGGCGTACCGATCACGCCGATGCGATCGGCGCCGATCACGAAGCTCGGCGACATGGACGACAGCGGCCGCCGCCCTGGCTTGGGCGCATTCGCATCGTTGCCGACCACGCCGTATACGTTCGCCTTGCCCGCGACGAGTGCGAAGTCGTCCATCTCGTCGTTGAGCAGAAAACCCGTGCCCGGCACGACCATGCATGAGCCGAATACGTAGTTCACGGTCTGCGTCGCCGAGACCATATTGCCTTCGGCATCGATAATCGAGAAGTGCGTCGTGTGCGGCCCCTGATTCGGATCGAGATAGCCCGGCAACGACGAACTCGGTGTCGCCTTGTCCGGATGGATCGTTGCACGCAGGCCCGCTGCGTATAGCGGGCTCGAAAGTTGTGCGAGCGGCATCTGCACGTAGTCGGGATCGCCCAAGTACTGCGCGCGATCGCGATAGGCGCGGCGCATCGCCTCAACGATCAGATGCACGCGATGCGGCCGGTCGAGTTTGTCGAGGTCGAAGCCGGCGAGGATGTTGAGTATCTCTTCGATCGCGATGCCGCCCGACGAGGGCGGCGGCGCAGTGACGATGTGCCAGGACTGCGCGTTCGACGCGGCGCGATAGTCGAACGCAATCGGCTCGCGTTCCTTCACCTGGTAATTGGCGAGATCGTCGAGCGACCAGCGTCCGCCTTGCGCGCGCACTGCGTCGACGAGTTTTTTCGCGAACTCGCCGCGATAGAAACCCTCGTTGCCCTTGGCCGCGATCAATTCCAGCGTCGCGGCGATGTCGGGATTGCGAAATACCCAGCCGGCTTTCGGCACTTCGCCGCGATCGAAGAACAGCGCCGCCGCAGCCGGGTAGCGCGCAAAGATCGTCTTGCGGTAATCGATTTCGTCGACGAAGCGTTTGTCGACCGCGAAACCTTCGCGCGCGAGGCGGATTGCGGGCGCGAGCGACTGCGTCAGCGGCAGCTTGCCGTAATGCTGTGCGAGCCAGACCAGTCCTGC
>VBNZ01000146.1:0-5897 GCA_005877675.1 Gammaproteobacteria bacterium | reverse complement strand
AGTGGACCGTTGAGCGCATGATCTTTGTCGAGTTCGCCGTCGGGCTTGAGATAGTCTTTGGCATCGACCGCCGCAGGCGCTGTCTCGCGCGCATCGACAAAGATGTTCTTGCCGTCGCGCGAGCGGTGCAGCAGGAACATAGCGCCGCCGCCGATGCCCGAACTCTGCGGTTCGACCACCGACAGCGCCGCCGCGACCGCGACCGCTGCGTCGAAGGCGTTGCCGCCGTGCGCGAGGATTTCGTGCCCGGCGTCGGTTGCCAGCGTATGCGCGCTGGCAACCGCGGCATGTCCCGGCCCGCGGGTCGAAACCTGCGCGGACGGCTGCCGTTCGATCGGCGCAGACTTCTGCGCAGTCGGCGTGCACGCGGCGAGCGCAAGCAGCGCTGCGGAAAAAGTATAGAAAAACGAATTGTGCAATCTGCTAGCCATGTTTCTCATCCGCGGATGCAGCCGCGTGCCCCGTCAGCACGGCGTATTTGTCGAGCAACTGCTGGCGTGACTCGGCATGCACTGGATCGACGATGATGCACTCGACCGGACATACCTCGACACATTGCGGCGTATCGAAGTGCCCGACGCACTCGGTGCAGCGCATGGGCGCAATCTCGTAAATCGCCGGACCCATCGCGATGGCCTGATTGGGACAGACCGGCTCGCAGACGTCGCAGTTGACGCAGGTATCGAGAATCTTGAGGGACATTCGGCGATCCCGAACGCGGTGTGGCCGCGTTCGGTTGTTCCTGAGTGCAGCGGCTCAGCGCAGTTCGGCGTAATGGTAATCCGCGCCGCTCTTGGCCACGCCTTCCTTGACGCGATCGAAGTCCGCCTTGGCACCAACGAACAGCACGACCACGCCCTTGAGCGAACCTTCCTGCGCTTCCTTGAACGCCTCGATGATCAGGTCGGCGGTAAGGCCGGAGTCCGGACCGCCGTAGGCCATCAGGTTGCCGGGCAGCACGCCGCGGCCAACCGTGGTCTTGACGTTCTCGAGCTGGTCGTTGCGCGCGCTCTTCTGATCGGCGCCGTCACCCGTCGGCACGTAGTACATGTACGGATGATTGGTCTTCACCAGCGTCGGATTCTCGCGCATGAAGCGCGTGACCTGCGCGATCAGATATTTCTGCCATGCGGCCTTGTCGGTCGCATCGCGCGGCAGCACCAACGCGGCCTGCTCGGCCAGGAGTTTGGCCTGTGCGGCGGCATCATCGGCGGCCTTCTGTTTCTGCTCCTCGGTCGGGCCGCAAGCGCTGAGCAGCAGCGTGGCGAGCAACGCAAGAATCAGACGAAAAGTATACTTGTTCATGACGACTCCCTTGGTGATTGCGTATTGCTTGATCAAGTCTGGCCGTAACGCTGACGCAGCGCACGCTGTACGGCCGGATGCACAAAACTGGAAACATCGCCACCGAGCCGCGCGATTTCGCGCACCAGCGACGACGATATGAAACTGTACTGCTCCGACGGCGTCAGGAACAGCGTTTCCGCTCGCGGAATAAGATGCCGGTTCATGCTCGCAAGCTGGAATTCATATTCGAAATCCGACACTGCGCGCAGGCCGCGCAGGATCACGCCAGCACCGCATTCCTCGACAAATTGCGCAAGCAGCGAGGAGAATCCTCGCACTTCGACATTCGGAATCCCGGCAAGTGCCTCGCGCGCGAGCGCGATGCGGCCGTCCAGATCGAGCCCCGGCGCCTTGCTCGGGCTCTCCGCGACGCCGACGATTAGGCGCTCGAACAGCGGCGAGGCGCGCTGTGCGAGATCGACGTGACCGTTGGTTATCGGATCGAAGGTGCCCGGATAGACGGCGATGCGCGCGCGGTCGGCGGGAATGGTTTTCGTAGGCATCGGCAGATCAGGCTGAACCTATATCAAAGTCGTAGCGAGCGAAGACAGTTTGCGCGCGGACGAAGCGCAGGAACCGGAGTGTACATGCTTAGTACATGAGGATTCCGAGCACCGCCCGCGCGCAAAATGTCGAGCGCTGTAGATTTTGAGATAGGTTTTAACTGGCGGCAAGCTTATTGGACCGGCGATATAGCGCATAGCGCACCGCGCCCGCCCGGGATTCGCGATGAGTGCGCCAAGTCGCCGGCAGCGCAAACACGGATTCCAGCGGACATTCCACATAGATCAGGGCGTTGGTAGCGAGCCAGCCCCGGGACTCCAAGGTGACGGACGCGCGCTCCCACAGATTTGCATCGAACGGCGGGTCGATGAACACGAGGTCGTACGGACGTGCCGGGGCTTCGTCCAACACAGTCAGAGCGTCGCCCTCGCGCACGCGTGCGCTCTGGCGCAGGCGCGTGAGATTGTCGCGCAGCGCGCGCGCAAGGCGCGGATCGCACTCGATGAAATCGACCTCGGACGCACCGCGCGACAAGGCCTCGATGCCCAGCGCACCGGTGCCGGCGAACAGGTCGAGACAGCGCGCGCCGTCGATAGTAGGCGCGAGCCAGTTGAACAGTGTTTCGCGCACGCGATCGGGCGTCGGCCGCAACCCCGGCAGATCGGCCACGGCAAGCTTCGATCCGCGCAGGCTGCCGCCGATGATGCGCAGCTTGCCGGAGGCGGTGGATGCGGGTGCGGGTGGTACCATGTGCGTATTGTCGTGGAAGTTGCGAAGCGCATGTTGAAGTTTTGGAAAAAGAAGGAAGAGGAACGCAAGCCGGAGGGTGAAAGTCGGAAATCGGAAAGGCTTGAAAATCCCGATGGGACGCGACCCGACGCCGATGCTGCGATTCCGGCAGAATCGAGCGCTGCTGCGGACCCGACCCCAGATTCCCGGCCGCTGACGACCGAGCGCAAACCCAGCTGGCGCGACCGCCTCGCCGGCAGCGTGTTCAACCGCGATGTCCGCACGCTGTTTTCGCGCAAACCCAAGCTCGACGACGCCTTGCTCGACGAACTCGAAACCGTGCTGATCGGCGCCGACGTCGGCGTTGCCGCGAGCACCGAACTGGTCGAGGCGTTGCGCCGGCGCATGCACAAGCGCGAGTTCGCCGATGCCGATGCGCTGCTCGCCGCACTGCGCGCCGATCTGATCGCGCTGCTGCAGCCGGTCGCACGCCCACTGCATATCGATACGGCGAAGCGGCCGTTCGTGCTGCTCATGGTCGGCGTCAATGGCGTCGGCAAAACGACGACGATCGGCAAACTCGCGCGGCGTTTTCAACACGACGAGCGCAGCGTGCTGCTCGCAGCGGGCGACACGTTCCGCGCGGCCGCTGTGGAGCAACTGAAAACCTGGGGCGAGCGCAACAATGTCGCGGTGATTGCGCAGGGCTCCGGCGCCGATTCTGCGAGCGTGATTTTCGATGCGCTGCAGTCGGCACGTTCGCGCGGCATCGATGTGCTGATAGCCGATACCGCCGGACGCCTGCACACGCAGACGGGCCTGATGGATGAACTCGCGAAAATCCGCCGCGTGCTCGGCAAGCTCGATCCCGATGCGCCGCACGAAGTGCTGCTCGTAATCGACGGTACGACCGGACAAAATGCGGTCAATCAGGTGCGGCAATTCCGCGCGGCAATCGGCGTGACCGGTCTGGTCGTGACCAAGCTCGACGGCAGCGCGAAAGGTGGTGTGGTGTTTGCGCTCGCACGCGAGTTCGGCCTGCCGATCCGCTACGTCGGCCTCGGCGAAACCGCGGAAGACCTGCGCGTATTCGATGCTGCAGCTTTTGTCGATGCGCTGCTGCCACAGAGCATTGGCACCGTATCCGAGAACTGATGGCTGATACTTTCGCCGCAAGCCTGTTGCACTGGTTCGACGCGCATGGCCGCAAGGACCTGCCGTGGCAGCACCCGCGTACGCCTTATCGCGTGTGGCTGTCGGAGGTCATGCTGCAGCAGACCCAGGTAGCGACGGTCATCCCCTACTTCGAACGCTTCGTCGCTGCGCTGCCCGATCTGCGCGCACTTGCGGCGGCAAGCCTGGACGAGGTGTTCGCACTCTGGTCCGGACTGGGTTACTACAGCCGCGCGCGCAATCTGCAGCGAGCCGCGCAGCTGTGCATCGAACACCACCGCGGCGAACTGCCACGCGAGCTCGACGCGCTCGTCGCCCTGCCGGGCATCGGCCGTTCGACCGCGGGTGCGATCCTCGCGCAAGCATTCGACATGCGCTTTGCGATTCTCGATGGCAATGTCAAACGCGTGCTCGCGCGCTGGCACGGAATCGCGGGCTGGCCTGGCGAAAAAAATACACAAAACCAATTGTGGAAATATGCAGAAATCCACACACCGGCCGAACGTGTAGCGGACTATACGCAGGCAATCATGGATCTCGGCGCAACGGTATGCGCGCGTACGCAACCGCGCTGCGAGCATTACGGCCTCACCGCCGCAGTGCCCGCGCGCAAGCCGGCGCGTGCATTGCCGACGCGCAGCACGATCATGCTGATACTGCGCGACGCGCAGGGTCGCCTGTTGCTCGAGCGCCGCGCCTCGACCGGCATCTGGGCCGGATTGTGGAGCCTGCCCGAGGCTGAAGACGACGGCGCCGCGCGCCGCGCCGCCGCGCGCGCGGGCGCGCGTACGAACGGCACGCTGGAGTTTCGCTCGCTGCCCGCTTTCACGCATGGCTTTACGCATTTTCGTCTCGACGTGACGCCCCTCACGCTCGACCTCGCATCCACGACGGGCGTTGCCGACGATCCCGATCGCCGCTGGCTGCACCCGCATGAAGCGGCCGCGCTCGGATTGCCGGCACCCGTGCGCAAACTCATCGCATCCCTGCCAGGAATCTGAACTCATGTCCCGCACCGTGTTCTGCGTCAAGTTGCAACGCGAAGCCGAAGGCCTCGCTTTCGCGCCCTATCCGGGCGAACTCGGCAAGCGCATTTTCGATCAGGTTTCAAAGGAAGCCTGGAGCGCCTGGCTCGCGCATCAGACCATGCTGATCAACGAAAACCGTCTGTCGCCGCTCGATCCGAAAGCACGCAAGTTTCTTGAAGGCGAAATGGAGCAGTATTTCTTCGGCGCCGGCTCAGACGCGCCGGCAGGTTACGTGCCGGAATAGATAGAACTATTTGCTCGAACCCGCGTCGAGTTTGCGCAAGAGACGAATCCCGACCGTGGTGTAGCCGACATCGGCGTCGGCATCGCCGATCGTGAGCGGATTGGCATCGGCGCCATCGCGCCAAGAAGTGCCGATGTACCAGTGATCGCTGCAGCGCCCGGCCGTGTCTACGGCGCCGGAATTGCAGTTCAGCGTCCACTCGCTCACATTGCCGACCAGGTCGTGTACGCCGAATAGATTGGCGCCAAACTGGCCGATCGGCGCTGTGTGCGCGTAGCCGCTCTTGCAGCCGGCGCGCGGCAGGATACCGAGCACGCGGTGTCCGACGAGATTGCCGCGCGCACACGCATCCGCATTGCTCGCGACGCCGCGCGACGCCTGCAGCCATTCGCCGCGCGTAGGCAGACGATATTCGGCATGCGTGATCTGGCTGAGCCACGCCGCATATGCAGTCGCATCGCGCCAGCTCACGCACACGACCGGGTGGCGATCGTCCTGCGCAAATCCCGGATCGCGCCAGTTGAGATTCTTCAGCCGCGACAACGGCTGCGACGGTTCGCGGCAGGCGCTTGGCGCGCGCCCGGTCGCCTTCGCGAAGGCCGCATATTCGCCGCGTGTCGTTTCATAGCGAGCAAGCCCGAATGCGTGCGTGCCGGCGTGCGCGGCAGCCGGAACGAACGCGAGCACGGGACCTTGGCGATCGCGCGGGACGGTCGCGGTCGGCGATTCCTTCGCCTTGTCTTTTGCATCCGCAGGCGTCTTCTGGCGATCGTCCGATGAGTTCGCTTTTGCTTCGGTCTGCGATTCCGGTGTGGCGTCGAGCACCGCCGCGTTTGCCGAGGCGCCCATATCGACCGTCGTATTTTTGGCCG
>VBNZ01000145.1:13254-13641 GCA_005877675.1 Gammaproteobacteria bacterium | reverse complement strand
GACCGCCCTTGCCGTGCTTGATCGAAGTGCCGCTCGTGGACGTGGTCGACGTGCCGAGCACCGAGTTTGATGCGGCGTTGCCGTGCGTGCCATTGACTGCCGTGATCGCATGCGAGTTCGCGTGCGACGGGCCTTGCGATTTCGAGCGCGCGACTGTGCGTACTTGCGGACCGACCTTCATGCCGCTCGCGTGCGCCTGATGTGCGGTCTGCGATACCAGCGCGCCGTGATTGGTTGGATGGGTATGCGTCTTGGCCTTCGGCGTATCGACGTTGCTGAAGTCGCGATCGTCCGCTTTGTTCGCACGCGCGACCTCGCGCACCTGCGGGCCTACTTTGTCACCGCTCAGTTGCGCGTCGTGCGCAGTCTGCGAGACGAGTGCGCCGT
>VBNZ01000145.1:12519-13130 GCA_005877675.1 Gammaproteobacteria bacterium | reverse complement strand
AACGAGTGGGGATTTGCGCATGATGAACCTCCTGAGAGAAGACTTGCCACGAAGCTCCCCTCAGCCACGCACTTCGACCCTACGCCGTTTTAGCTGTCTCGTTTCTGAATTTCGCCACAGGTTTTTCGTGTTCTGCCAACCCCGGCGCACTTCGCACGATGCTTGACCCGTGCCACCGCGCCGGTCATCCTGCGCGCGGCTGTTTTTGTACTCTTCCTTGCGCGCAAGAACCCTGCCGGACTACCAACAAGAGCAACTATTCACGAGCATGAGCAGCAGATATAACGCCGCGGACATTGAAGTCCTCTCCGGCCTGGAGCCGGTCAAACGCCGCCCGGGCATGTATACCGACACCTCGCGCCCGAATCATCTGGCGCAGGAAGTGATCGACAACTCGGTCGACGAGGCGCTCGCCGGGCACGCGAAAATCGTCGAAGTGATCCTGCATAACGACGGCTCGGTCGAAGTCAGCGACGACGGGCGCGGCATGCCGGTCGATATTCATCCCGAGGAAGGCATACCCGGCGTCGAACTGATCCTTACGCGTCTGCACGCGGGCGGAAAATTTTCCAATCGCAATTACGAATTTTCGGGCGGTCTGCACGGTGTAG
>VBNZ01000145.1:6616-12496 GCA_005877675.1 Gammaproteobacteria bacterium | reverse complement strand
GGCGCGAGGGCCAGGTTTATCGCATGAATTTCAAGAACGGCGACCGCGCGAGCAATCTCTCGGTCGTCGGCACGGTGCCGAAGAAGCAGACCGGCACGACCGTACGCTTCTGGCCCGACCCGAAGTATTTCGATACGCCAAAATTTTCGCTGCCGAAATTGAAGCACGTGCTGCGCGCCAAGGCCGTGCTGTGCGCAGGTCTCACCGTGCGCCTGACCGACGAGGCGACGGGCGAAAAGGAAGAATGGTTTTACGAGGACGGCCTCACCGATTATCTGCGCTCAATGCTCGCGGGCAACGAATATCTACCGACCGATCTGTACAAGGCTTCGCTCAAGCGCGACCAGGGCGCGGTCGATTTCGTACTTGCGTGGGTGCCCGAGGGCGAGCTGACGCAGGAAAGCTATGTCAATCTGATCCCGACCGCGCAAGGCGGCACGCACGTCAACGGTCTGCGCACTGGACTCACCGACGCGCTGCGCGAGTTCTGCGATATTCGCAATCTCTTGCCGCGCGGCGTGAAACTCGCGCCGGAGGACGTGTGGGATCGCTTGTCTTTCGTGCTGTCGCTGAAGATGCAGGAGCCGCAGTTTTCCGGACAAACCAAGGAACGCCTGTCCTCACGCGACGCGGCCGGCTTTGTCGAGAACGCCGCACATGACGGCTTCTCGCTGTATCTGAATCAGCACACCGATATCGGAGAACGCATCGCGCAGCTCGCGATCGAGCGCGCGGCGCTGCGGCTCAAGACCGAAAAGCAGATCGTGCGCAAGAAGATCACGCAGGGCCCTGCTCTGCCTGGCAAACTTTCGGACTGCGCATCGAGCGACCTGACGCGCACTGAACTGTTCCTCGTCGAAGGCGACTCTGCCGGCGGCTCGGCGAAGCAGGCGCGCGACAAGGATTTCCAGGCAATCCTGCCATTGCGTGGAAAAATCCTGAACACCTGGGAAGTCGAGTCGGGCCAGGTGCTCTCCTCACAGGAAGTGCACGATCTCGCGGTAGCAATCGGCTGCGATCCGGGCAAGGACGACATCTCCGGCCTGCGTTACGGCAAGGTCATCATCCTCGCCGACGCAGACTCCGACGGCCTGCACATCGCTACGCTGCTCTCCGCGCTATTTCTCAAGCACTTTCCCGCGCTGGTGCGCCAGGGCCACGCCTTCGTCGCGATGCCGCCGCTGTTCCGCGTCGACGCAGGCAAGCAGGTGTTCTATTGCCTCGATGAAGCCGAGCGCGATGCGATGCTGGAAAAAATCGAGCGCGAAAAGATCAAGGGCGCGGTGCATGTGACGCGCTTCAAGGGTCTGGGCGAAATGAACCCGGCGCAGCTGCGCGAATCGACCATCTACCCTGATACGCGCCGCCTGGTGCAGCTCACCGTCGGCGACCCCGCGGAAGGCGACGATGGCACGCACAAGATCATGGATATGCTGCTGTCGAAGAAACGCGCGCCCGACCGCAAGGAATGGCTTGAAACCAAGGGCGACCTGGCGTCGCTCGAGGTGTGAAAAACAGCCGGCGCAGCGCCTCATAGTGCTGATGCAGCCACGCGGCGAAGCGATTGATCTCGCTATCGTAGCGATGGCTGTAGGCGGCCCATATCAGCCAGACGAATACCGCCAGGAGGACTACGGCGAAAAACCGCTGGACGGGACCGGCAAAACGCAGTTTCTTGCCCGCTGATGTTTCATTTTTCAAGGCATGCCCCCAATAGCACGTGAATCAAAGCCTGCACCTGCTGCGCTAGCGGCGTCAGATACTCGAACGATTCCTCGTCCATGTAATTGAGCTGCGCAAGTTCGAGCTGCACCGCGTCGACGCCATGCGCCGGATCGCCGTAATGCCGCGTGACATAACCACCCTTGAAGCGTCCGTTCACGACGAAAGTATATTTTTTCTGTGCGGCGAGGACAGCTTCCAGGCGCCTCTGTAGATTCGGCGAGCAGCTCGCGCCGGCGGCCGTGCCGAGATTGAAATCCGGCAGGCGACCATCGAACAGAAACGGCACGACGCTGCGGATCGAATGCCCTTCCCACAGCACCACGCGGCCGTGCACGGCCTTGATGCGTGCAATCTCCTCGATCAGCGCCGCGTGATACGGCCGCCAGTAGGTTTCGACGCGCTGCGCAGTTTCTTCGACCGCCGGCGCCCGCTCCGCGAGGTACACCGGCGCGCCCGAGAACTCCACGGTCGGACACAGCCCGGTCGTGTTCTGCCCCGGATACAGCGAAATATCATCGGGCGGCCGGTTGAGGTCTACGACATAACGCGAATACTTCGGCACGATCATCGACGCGCCGAAGTCGCGCGCGAACGCGTATAGGCGCGACACGTGCCAGTCGGTATCGGGTACGCGCCGCGCCGCCGACGTCAGCCGCGTAGCGATTTCATCCGGCAATGCCGTGCCGTCGTGCGGCAGCGAGATCAATAGCGGCGCGGTGCCGCGATGTAGAGTATACGTTTCCACTTCCACCCCGGACTCGAATCAGCAGCCGAAACGTGCCGGACTCAACGGCGTGACATCGAGTGCGGTTTCGCGCTGCCCGATCACCTGCGCAATCAACTCGCCGGTCACGGCGGACATCGTAACGCCAAGCATGCCGTGGCCGGTCGCGAGCATCAGATTCTTCCATTTTGTCGAGCGGCCGAGTATCGGCAGATCGTCGTACGTCATCGGCCGCCAGCCGTACCACTCTTCGACGACCTGCGGGCCCTCCGGCTCGATCAGATATTCCGCCGCGCCGCGCTTGAGCGCATCGAGGCGCGCACGGTTGAGCGTCATGTCGTAACCCGCGAATTCCATCGTGCTGCCAAGACGATAGCCCGACTCCCAGGCGGTGACGCAGACCGCACGCTCCTTCAGTGTCAGCGGAATGCGCGGCGCCTTTTGCGGCCGCGCGTACGTGATCGAATAGCCCTTGCCCGGCTGGATCGGAATGCGCAGATCGAGCTGCCGCGCAAGCGCGGGCGACCATGCGCCGAGCGCGAAGACGATCTCATCGGCGGCGAATTCGCCGCGATCGGTGACGACGGCTTCGATACGGTCGCGATCGCTTCGAAATCCGGTGATGCGCGTGGACTCGGCGACGTCCGCGCCGAGCGCCTTGACCACACGTGCGAGCTCAGCTGCGTAGCGATCCGGACGCAGACGCGCATCGCCCGGATTGAGATAACCGCCGACGATCGACTCGTTCAACGCCGGTTCCAGCTCGCGGCATTGCGCGGCGGACAACGCGCGCATCTCCAGCCCAAACTCTGCCAGCGTCTGCGGCAGCGCACTCGCCGCATCGAACGCCGCCGCATCGCGATGGACATAAAGCGTTCCGCTTTCGGCGAATTCGCATTCGAGCTTCTCGTCGCGGATCAAGGCGCCGATCAGTCCGCGCGAACGCAACAGCAACGGCGCCTTGATCGCCGTGACCGTGCGCCAGTCGCGCCAATTGCAGCGGCGCGCAAAATGCAGCATCCACGCGAACAACTCGAGGTCGAGCCGCGGCGCGACGCGGAACGGCGCATCGGGCGTGAGCATCCAGCGCAGGGCCTTCACGATCATGCCTGGCTGCGCCAGCGGCGGCGCATGACTCGGCGTGATCGTGCCGCAGTTGCCGTGCGAGGAACCGCTGGCAAGCGCATTCTGTTCGATGATCGTGACGCCGCGGCCAGCCCTGAGCAGATAATACGCGCAGGCGAGTCCGATGATGCCGCCGCCGAGTATGAGAACGTCGTGCTTGCCGGATTTAGTTGCCATGCATGAAGTATCTGTCATTCCCGCGCAAGCGGGAACCTAACAACGTTTGCGTTTTTCACACACAGCAAGGAAAAGACTCTGGATTCCCGCCTTCGCGGGAAGGACGAGCAGGGCCAGATTGCTTATCTGGACTCACGTACCCATCCTACCCACCCCGACCCGCGTATGAACTGCCCCGGCTTGGCGCCGGTGTGCGCGCCGTTCTTGAGCACCTGCACGCCGTTGATGAATACGTCGCGCACGCCGGTCGCATACTGCTGCGGCCGGGCGTAGGTCGCGTGATCGGCGATCGTCGCCGGATCAAAAATCACGATATCGGCGAAATAGTCCGGCTTCAATTCGCCGCGCCCGCGCAATTTCAGATTGTGCGCCGGCAGCGCAGTGAGTCGATGGATCGCGTCCTGCAGCGTGGTCACGTGTTCATCGCGCACATACTTGCCGAGCAGGCGCGCGAAATTGCCGTAGGCACGCGGATGCGGCTGCGACTTGAGGAACACGCCTTCCGGCGCCAGCGAAGCTTCGTCCGAATCGAACGTCATCCACGGCAGCGCGATCGCGCGTCGGACGTTGTCTTCGGACATCAGGAAATAGACGGCACCGACGCGACTGTGATCTTCGATCACCAGATCGATTGCGGCCTCTTCCGGCGACGTGCCACGCAGTTGCGCGACCTCGGCCAGCGTCCTGCCGGTCAACGGTTTCAGCGCCGGATTCTTGAACGCCACGAGCAGCACGTTCTCGGGCTTGCCCGCGTTGCGCAGCGTGTTTTCCCAGGCGTCGGTCGGCGTCTGCATCTCGCGAATCACGCGCGCCTTGATCGCGGGATCGCAGAGGCGCTTGATCCACTCCTCGAGTCCGCCTTCCTGCACCCACGGCGGCATCGCCGCATCGAGGCCGGTTGCGGCGGCGGTATAGGTATACATATTCGCGGAAATATCGAGACCGCGCGCGCGCGCCGCCTCGACCCTCGCAATCGCCTGCGGCTGCTTGCTCCAGTTCTCTTCGCCCGCGGCCTTGAAGTGATACAGCTCACCGTGCACATGCGCGGTTTCCGCGATGCGGATCAGCTCGTCGATGCTTTGCAGCAGCGTATTGCCCTCGCTGCGAATATGCGAAATATAGCCGCCGCCGAATTCGCCAACGGCCTGTGTGAGCGCGATCAGTTCATCGGTCTTGGCATAGAAAGCCGGCGCGTACATCAGCGCCGTGCCGAGTCCGACCGCGCCTTCGCGCATCGCCTGGCGCGCGAGTTCCTGCATGCGCGCGAGTTCCGCCGGCGTCGGCGCGCGGTCGGCGTAGCCGAGTTCGTGCTCGCGCAACGTGGTTGCGCCAACGAATGAGGCGATGTTCGGCGAGATGCCATGCTTGGCCAGTGCTTCCATGCCTTCGCCGAAGCCAAGCCAGTCGATCGGATATTTGAGATCGCCCTGGTGCGCGAGTTCGTCGTCGCGCATCTTCGGCGTGAGCGGCCCGAGCGATGAGCCTTCGCCGAACACTTCGAGCGTGACGCCCTGCTTGATGTCCGACATCGAACGCCCGTCGACGAATAGCGCATCGGGCGCCCACGACAGCATATTGATGAAACCCGGCGCGACGGCGAGGCCTTGCGCGTCGATTTCGGCGGTCGCGCGCTCATGCGACAGATCGCCGATCTTGGCGATGCGCTGGCCGCGCACACCGATATCGGTCGGCAATGGCGCTGCGCCACTGCCGTCGTAGACCACGCCATGACGGATGATCAGGTCATAAGTGACAGGCTGTTTCGGCTGCGCCTGACAGGCGGCGAGCAGCGTGGCTGCAAAGGCCAAAGCAAATACGCGCATGACTAACTCCGCATCGAATCGAACCGCCGGCATCCATGCAGTCGAATGCCTGCTGTGCGTCGCGCGCGATGCGCTTGGTTGCATCGCGGCGCCGGCATGGCGAACCTGCGATCAGTGGTGGTCGTGCCCACCCGCCCCGTGCACATGACCATGTGAGATTTCTTCCTCGGTCGCGTCGCGCACGTCGGTGATTTCGACGTTGAAGTGCAAGGTCTTGCCCGCAAGCGGGTGATTGAGATCGACGTCGACCACGCTCGATCCGACCTTGATCACGGTCACCTGGCGGTGGCCACCACCCTGCATGCC
>VBNZ01000145.1:0-6588 GCA_005877675.1 Gammaproteobacteria bacterium | reverse complement strand
GGTGAAGTCATCGCGGCGCTCGCCGTAGCCTTCCGCCGGCGGCACGACGATATCGAAACGGTCGCCGACCTTGTGTCCGATCAGCGCCTGCTCCATGCCTGGAATCAACGCGCCGTGGCCGACCAGGATCGTCAGCGGCTGCGCCTCGCGCGACGAATCGATCACCTCGCCGGCGGCGTCGGTGAGGTGGTAGTGAAACGTTGCGACCTTGTCTTTCTCCACATTCATTTTGGTTTCCACGTGTAGCCTGATCCGAAAGCGCGAAAGTATACACGCATCGGCGCTTTCGATCCGCATGTCGGACGGCCGTTGACAGGTGCCGCGCTTTGCCCGAACCTGCGCGCTCATGCGCCTGACCCGCATCGCTGTGTTGACCGCCGTCGCGCTGATGACCGCCTGTGGCGGCCCACGCGTACGTCATGCCCCCGCGCCCGCAGTGCGCTACGCGACGCCTGCGCAACATGGCATCGTGTCGCCGAACGACATCCTGTTCCGCGCAATCGGCCTGGTTGGCACGCCCTACCACTGGGGCGGCAACACGCCGCAGAGCGGCTTCGACTGCAGCGGACTTATCGTCTATGTTTTCAACGAAGTCGCCGGCGTTGCTCTGCCGCGTATCGTGCAGGATATCTACGCCGTCGATCTCATCGAGGTGCGCCACGATCGCCTGCGCGGCGGCGACCTCGTGTTCTTCAAGACCTTTGGATCGGGCGTAAGCCATATCGGCATCTACGTCGGGCAGGATCGTTTCGTGCACGCGCCGAACGAAGGCGGCACGGTGCGCCTGGATTTGCTCAGCAACCCGTATTGGGACCAGCACTACGCCGGCGCAAAGCGCGTGCGGCTGTAGGCTCCCCCTTGCTCACGCTTCCTTTTCACACGCAGGCCCCGGATCGACGCAGTTCTTGCTGGTCATTCGCGCGCAGGCGAGACTGCGCAGGCAGGATGCCGAAGCGAACATTCGCGCAGCAAAAGTGAAGTCTCCTTTTTACTCATTCGCGTAACGAATGGCCCGCAGGGCGCGCGACAGGAGTCGCGCGTAATCCAGTTCCTCGCTCTTGCTCGCCAGGGCAGAACTGGATTCCGGGCTCCGCCTGTGACGGCCCCGGAATGACGACAAAAGCTCGCCTTTGCGGTCTTTCTTTCTTGCTTTGCGTCTTTTGCGTTGGCGGCTCTTGATCTTGTCAGTCCACCGCCACGCCGCGCCGCTCGCTCTCGATATGCCGCTCGTGTTCGGCGGTGACCAGCGCGGCGAGTTCGCGCTTCAATGCGTTGAACTCGTTCGATGCAGGATCGCGCGGCCGCGACAGCGCGATGCGCTGATCGCGTTTGATCGTACCGGGACGATAGGTCATCACGACGACGCGGTCGGCGAGATAGATCGCCTCCTCGATGCTGTGCGTGACGAATACCACAGTCTTGCGCAGCTGCTGCCATAGACGCAGCAACTCGTCCTGCAATGTGCGCCGTGTCAGCGCATCGAGTGCGCCGAACGGCTCGTCCATCAGCAGGATCGGCGAGTCCAGCGCGAGTACGCGTGCGATCGCAACACGCTGGCGCATGCCGCCGGATAAATCCTTCGGAAAGCGCGCACGAAATTCCTGCAGCCCGAGCAGCTTGAGCAACTCGGAGACGCGCGCGCGGATCGCATCGCGCGGCAGGCTCTTGATGCGCAGGCCGAAGCCGATGTTGTCCTCGACCGTCATCCAGGGGAACAGCGCGTATTCCTGGAACGGCTTTGCCGTCGACGCTGAGCGTACCGCCACTTGGCATCAAGAATCCCGCGATCAGATTGAGCAGCGTCGACTTGCCGCAGCCGGAAGGCCCGAGCAGGCAGACGAACTCGCCGCTGTCGATATCGAGATCGATGCCTTGGAGTGCCGCGACGGCGCCGGCGCCGCCGCCAAAACGTTTCTCGACGCCGGCGATATGAATTTGCGCCTGGGTGGGCATGGCCGTGCTCACCGTTCCAGCCCACGATGCCAGCGCAGCAGGTGCGTGTTGAGGCGGTTCACGCCGACATCGATCGCCAGGCCCAGAAGGCCGATCGTCACCATGCCCGCGATGATCTTGTCCGACCACATGTATTCGCGCGCCTCGAGGATGCGATAGCCGATGCCGCTGTTGACCGCAATCATCTCGGCCACGATGACAACGATGAACGCGGTGCCGATGCCGATGCGGATGCCGGCGAGGATGTACGGCATCGCCGCGGGCAGCATCACCGAAATGAAGATGCGCCCGGGCGACGCGCCGAGATTGCGCGCCGCGCGCAAATAGATACCATCGACGCTGCGTACGCCGGCGATCGTGTTCATGAGCACCGGGAAAAACGCACCGAGCGCGATCAGGAAATACGCCGGCGGGTTGCCGAGCCCGAACCACAGGATTGCGAGCGGAATGAACGCGATCGGCGGGATCGGCCGCAGGATTTGAATCAGCGGATTGAAGTATGCGTAGGCGCGGTCGCTCGATCCCATCGCGAGGCCTAGCGGCAACGCCGGCAACGCGCCGATCAGAAATCCGACGACGATGCGCCACATACTCGCGCCGGCGTCGCGCAACAATTCCCCCGAGAACAGCCATGCGAAATACGAGCCCTGGGCACCATCGTACGGCTGTGCCGGCACCAGTGCCGCCCACCAGCGCAGCGCGACCGCGTGCGGCGATGGCAGTACGATCGCCTGCACCCAACCCATATCGCAGACGAATTCCCACAACACGAGGATGGCGAGCGGCAGCGCCAACCCGCGCAGCCAGGCGTAGTTTGCCGACTGCGTTGCCATCATTTGATTTTCAGATCAGCCTTGGCCTTAGTCAGCAGGTCGAGCTTGACCCACTCGCTCGCCTTGGGCGGGTTCTGCAAACGGCCGACGCCGTACTTTTGCATCAGATCGGTCGTAGCCTGGATGTGCTCGACGCTGATGTCGTAGGTGTATGGCGAATTTTCCAGCGCGTCGTGAAAGTCTTCCGGCGTTATCTGGCCCTTGAACATCTGCTCGCGCACGTATTTCTCGGCAAGGTCGGGCTTATCGATGAAGGTCTTCGTCGCCTCGACGAAGCACTCGACAAAGCGACGCGCCACGTCGGGCTTTTCCTTGTAGAGCTTTTCGGTGATCACCAGTGCGCGCACCGGTGCGCCGATCGGCGTGTCGTAGGGTTTAAGCATTTCGACGCCGAACCCCTTGTGGATCGCCTGCGATGACTGTGGCTCGGACTGACACATCGCATCGATCTGCTTCTGCAGCAGTGCCTGATTGAGATCGGCGAACGCCATGTAGACGATCTGCACGTCCTTGCCTGGCTGGTCCGACCAGGTCAGGCCGGCCTTGGCGAGTTCCGCGAGCAACAGCAGCTCCTGCGCACCGCCGCGTGCAACGCCGACCTTCTTGCCCTTCAGGTCGGCGACGGTTTTGATATTTGATCCGGCCTGCGCGACCAATCGCGCGCCGCCCTTGGCGAAGCCCGCGACGATATAGACCGGCGCGCCACTGCTGCGACCGGCGATCGCCGCATCGGCGGCGCTGGCCGCGGCATCGATCTCGCCCGCGACGATCGCCGGCACGATGTCGAGGCCTTTGGCAAACATGCGCTCCTCGATCTTGAGGTTATATTTGGGCGCGATCTCCTTCATATACGACACCGCGCCGTAATGCGCGAACTTGAGATTGCCCAGGCGCACCACGTCCTGCGCCGCGGCAGGCCCCGCAAACACCACAGCCGCGAGCAGCAATGTATATCCGATCGTTTTCATCGTTTTCCTTGGCTTCGATTGGCTGTCTGAAAGTGCCATCAACCCCAAGCCTAGCCTGAAATTCGCAAAAACTCATGTCCGCGCGCAACACTGCCTTTTACTGCGCTGTGGCTTGCCGGAGCGAGTTCGGCTACAATATGGGCTGTTGCGTCGCTTCTCTTTCCGTTTCGGATTCATCTCGAGTCCGCATTCTCCGGTTACGACGCCCCTTGCGGCTTGCGCTTTTGAACGCGCCTGACCGCCACGCCCGCGGCGCGGCTTATCGGAAACGCTGAGGTTTTTTTCGTCGGTTCGCCTGCTCTGATCGAGCGTTGGGCGAGCCGCTCGCGCCTGTGCGCGATTTTCAGGACTCAATTAGCAATGTCATTCGAATTACTCGGGCTCTCGCCCGCCCTGCTGCGTGCCCTCGCCGAACAAGGCTACGATACGCCCACACCAATCCAGGCCGAAGCGATTCCGGTCGCACTTTCCGGCCGCGACCTGCTCGCCAGCGCGCAGACCGGTACTGGCAAGACCGCGGCGTTCGCGCTGCCCCTGCTCGACCGCCTGTTCGTCAATCCGCAACCCACCGGTGGCAAGCGCAAGCCGCGCGTGCTGATCCTCACGCCGACGCGCGAACTCGCCGCGCAGGTGCATGAAAGCATCCGCACCTACGGCAAGCATCTGCGCGTGCACGCGACGACGATTTTCGGCGGCGTCGGCATGGGTCCGCAGATCGATGCGCTACGCCGCGGCGTCGACATCATCGTCGCCACGCCCGGCCGCCTGATCGACCATATCGATCGCCGCGGCGTGGACCTGTCCGGCATCGAAATCCTCGTACTCGACGAGGCCGACCGCATGCTCGACATGGGCTTCCTGCCCGCGATGAAGCGCATCCTCAATGTGCTGCCGAAGCAGAATCGTCAGACGCTGCTCTTCTCCGCGACCTTCGCGGACGAGATCAAGAAGCTCGCGCGCGAATTCATGCGTGATCCGGCCGAAGTGCAAATCGCCGCGAGGAACAGCGTGGCCGCAACCGTGACGCATCGCGTGCATCCGGTCGACGCGTCGCGCAAGCGCGACCTGCTGCTGCATCTGATGGCGCAGGACAGCCGCCGCCAGACGCTGGTGTTCAGCCGCACCAAGCACGGCGCGGACAAGCTCGCGACCTTCCTCGAAAAGTCGGGCCTGCGCACCGCCGCGATCCACGGCAACAAGAGCCAGGGCGCGCGCACGCGTGCGCTCGCCGACTTCAAGAACGGCAAGGTCACCGTGCTCGTCGCGACCGACATCGCCGCACGCGGTCTCGACATTGACCAGCTGCCGCAGGTAATAAACTTCGACCTGCCGATGGTCGCCGAGGACTACGTGCATCGCATCGGCCGCACTGGCCGTGCGGGAGCGGAAGGCCTCGCCGTATCGCTCGTCGCGCGCGACGAATCGCGCCTGCTGCGCGATATCCGTCGTCTGCTCAAGCAGGAAATCACTATCGAAGACGTGGCCGGTTTCGAACCACACGAACCGCTGCAGCTCGATGGCAACGGCGGTGGTGGCATACGCCCGGGTCGTCACGGTGCGCCGCGCAACCCCAATCATGCGCGCCGTCCGCATGCGCAAGCACCGAAGAAGCCGCACGCGACTGCAAACAAGCAGCGCCAATGGCGCGGCGATCGCGATCAGCGCAAGGCCTAAACCCGCGACGGAATCTCCAGGGCCGCGATCGAAGCTTCGAGTCGCGGCCCGAGATAGCAATGCGAACCGCACGGCGTCAGTCCAGCCTGCGCAAAAATGGATAAATACCATTTGGGCGAGCGTGGAATGTAGCCGTGACGGTCACCGTCGAGCGCGTCGCGCGCGGTGAACAGTTCGAGAAAGGCCACGCCATCGAGCATGTCGGCGATGCCGATGATGCCACGACGCAATTCCTCCGCTGACAGGTAATGCATCACGTCCGAGCACACGATCAGATCGAACGTGTGATCGAAGCGTAGCTGCTCGAGCTGACTGAACGTCGCGAGGCGCAGGTTGCGCGCGCGGCCGTAGCGCGCGATCGCGTATTCGCTGCTGTCCAGCCCCAGATAGTCGATCTCCGGGCGCAGGCGCCGCAACGGCGCGCGCCAAACGCCCTCGCCGCAACCGACATCGAGCACCGTGCGCACTTCGCGACCGAGGTAATATTCGGCTACGGATACCGCGAGCGCCGCTTTACGTGAGAGCAGGCCGGGCACATTCACACTATGGCGCGATTGGCGATACCACTTGTCGAAGTAGGCACGGTCGTAGCCTTGCCTTCGCTCCAGCGAGGCGCTCTTCAATAACGCAGCTGGTCAAGCGTGAATCCAACGACGTTGACTTTGGATTGCACGGATTAAGCGTAACGCATTGGATTCCCGCTTTCGCGGGAATGGCAAGCATGAGAGATCGCGCTAGCGCAGCGAATTGTTGATCTTGGCCAGCGTCGCTGCACCTGGGCTCAACTCCTTCGCCCCCAGCCGATTGAACGGCGTCTCCGTCGTCGCAAGATGCTCGTGCAGATCCTTCGCCTCGGAGTCGACGTAGAGCAGGCCCGTAACGACCTCGCCCTTGGCCTGGCGCTCGTGCACGTAGTTCATCGCGGCAACGCGATCATGCGGATTGTAGTTGGCCTTGAGCTTGCGCAGGCGCAACACGCTGCCGTCGTGCTGGGTCACATCGATCAATTCGCCCTCGGCATAATCGACCTGGATCTCCGCGCGCACTTCGATAAAGTCGAGCCGGTTCACCGCTTCATTGTGCTCGCGCACGTACTCATAGCTCTTGGTGCTGCCCGCGTGATTGTTGAACGCGACGCAGGGGCTGATCACATCGATGAA
>VBNZ01000144.1 GCA_005877675.1 Gammaproteobacteria bacterium | reverse complement strand
GGCAAGTTGTGGATCGCCGTACCCGGCGAAGGCCTCGTCGTGTTCGATCGCATCTCCGCGCGCAGCGAATGGTTGCGCGAAGATCGCAATGTGCCGGGCTCGCTGCCAGAGAAATTCGAGCGCCACCTGTTCCTCGATCGTTCGGGCCTGCTGTGGGTTGGCGGCATGAATCGCGGTTTTGCGACGACGGACCCGCTTGGCGTGAAGTTCCGCCTGGTGGTCGACTCCGACCCGAACAAGCCGCTGTCGAGCACCAGCAACTACGTGCGCGCGCTGCATGAGGACGCGCTCGGGCGCCTGTGGCTCGCGGTCGAAGGGGCGGAACTCAAGCGCTACGATCCGGTGCATCAGGCGTTCGATGTGTTCACCGAAGCGCTGGTCGGCGCGTTTGGTGCGGGAACGACTGCTGCCGATCTGCGCCTTACGTCGATTGCCGGCACCGACGACGGCCGTTTGTGGGTTACGACCGGGCGTGGCGTCGCGGTGCTCGATCCGGCTGCGCGCACGGCGAGCCGTTTTACGATCCCAGCACCTGCGGGACAGCCTGACTGGATCAATAGCGCGCGCGTGCTGCTGCCGGCACGCGACGGCACGTTGTGGCTTGGCTCATCGACCTCGGGACTCGCGCATGGCCGGCCCGGCGGCGAAGACTGGGAATTTCTGCGCCACCACGATGGCGATGGCGAGAGCCTGGTCGACGACTTCGTCGTGAGCTTGTATGAGGATCGCAGCCGCCGCGTGTGGATCGGCACGATCGCGGGCCTGTCCATATACGATCCGCGTACGCATACCCTGCACAGCTATCGTCACAGCGTGAGCGATCCTACTTCGCTGTCCGATGACATCGTACACAGCGTGCGCGAGGGCGCGGACGGCGTGATCTGGGTCGGCACGCACAACGGCCTGAATCGCGTCGAGGCCGATCCGGACGGTGCGATCCATTTCAAGCGCTATCTCACCCGCGATGGCCTCGCCAACGCGACGATCTATTCGATCCTCGACGACGATCGCGGCAATCTTTGGCTTGGTACCAACCGCGGCATCCAGTGGTTCGACCGCGAGCACAATCTGTTTCACGCGTTCACTCTGCACGATGGCCTGCAGGGCATGGAATACAACACCGATGCGGCGCTGCGACTGCGCAACGGCGATCTCGCATTTGCCGGCACCAATGGCGTCAATGTATTCCGCCCTGGGTCGATCCGCTTTACTGATTTCGTGCCGCCGATCGTGATCACCAGCATGCGCGTGGGCGACGAAGCGCCGGCGACGCTGTCGCGCCAGGCCGAGGTGGTCGATGTGCCGCAGACGCGGCGCGTGTTGCGCTTTGAGTTTGCCGCGCTCGACTATGCCGAACCGGAGCGCAATCGTTTCGCCTATCAGCTGATCGGTTTCGACAAGGCCTGGGTCGAGGCCGGCACGCGACCGGATGCAACCTACACCAATCTGCCGGTGGGCAATTACACCTTCCGTGTGCGGTCGAGCAATCGCGACGGCATCTGGAATGAGCAACGCGCAACGCTCGCGGTGAACATCACGCCGCCGTGGTGGGATTCGACGCCGATGCGCATGCTGTACGCGGTATTGCTGACGGGCATCTTGTTCGTAACCTGGCGTTCGTACCAACGGCGCCACGATGCGGAGCTGCGCCATCGGGACGAACTGCAGGCGCGCGACGAGCGCTTTCGCATGTCGCTATGGGGTTCGCGTGACGAATTCTGGGACCTCGACGTGCGTACTGGCACGCTGCACCGCATGGGTGTCGACCGCAGTTTCGGCGGGCGCTTCGAAGAGACGATTTCCGACGAGGTCTGGCTCACCGAGCGCGTGCACCCGGACGACGTCTCCTCGCTGCTCGATCGGCGCCGCGCGCATATCGAGGGGCATGCCGATGTGATCGAGTCCGAGCATCGCGTCCGCGATAGCAACGGCGAATGGGTCTGGCGCCTGTCGCGCGGGCAGATCGTCGAACGCGATGCCGACGGCAAGCCGCTGCGCGTATGCGGCACCGCGCGCAACGTGACGCAGACGCGCCTGGCCGAACGTCAGCAGCGCATTGCGGCGGAGGTGCTCAACAGCATGAACGAGGCGGTCGGCGTGACCGATCTCGAGTTCAATTTCACTTCGGTCAATCAGGCGTTCGAGCGTATCTCCGGATACAGCGAAGTCGAAGTCGCGGCGCGTTCGATCCAATTGCTGCACAGTCCCCGCCAGGCCACCGATTCGTATCGGCACATGCGCGACGACTACATCGCGCATGGGCATTGGCACGGGGAGGTGTGGATCCGGCGCAAGAGCGGCGAGGATGTGCTGTGCTGGCTCGAGGTCAGCGCCGTGCATGATGCCGCGGGGCGGCGCACGCACTACGTGAGCGTGATGACGGACATCACCGAGCGCAAGCGCGCCGAGCAGGACCTGCGCTATCTGGCCAACTACGATCCGCTTACCGGCCTGCCCAACCGCAGCCTGTTCATCGAACGCCTGGTCGCCGCGATCGACCGCGCGACGCATGAGGAAACGCGCGTCGCGGTGCTGTTTCTCGATCTCGACCATTTCAAGCACGTCAACGATTCGATGGGCCACAGTTGCGGCGATCTGCTGCTGCGCGTGGTTGGCGAGCGCCTGCGCGCGGCGCTGCGCGAGAACGACACGGTTGCGCGCCTCGGCGGCGATGAATTCACGATCCTGGTTGAAGGCCTGCGCACGCAGACCGAAGCCGAGCGCCTCGCACAGAAAGTCATTGACGCACTGGCCACGCCGCTCGACGTCGAAGGTGCGCGCGAACTCGTGGTGACGCCGTCGATCGGCATCAGCCTGTTCCCGGACCACGCACGCGGGCCGATGAATCTGCTCAAGTTTGCCGACACCGCGATGTATCAGGCCAAGGAGCAGGGTCGCAACACCTACGCGGTGTACACGCAGGCGATGGACGTCAACGCGCGGCGTTGGGCCGACATGGCCGCCGCGTTGCGCCGTGCGATCGACAGCGGCGAGCTCGAAGTCGTGTACCAGCCGAAATTGTCGCTGCACAAGCAGCGCATCGGCGGCGTCGAGGCGCTGCTGCGCTGGCACAGCCGCGAGTTCGGCGAGATTTCGCCCGCGCAATTCATTCCGCTGGCCGAGCAGATCGGGCTGATCGTCGAGATCGGCGACTACGTCTTGCGCACTGCTTGCGCGCAACTCAAAGCCTGGCGCGATCTAGGGCTCACCGGCATCAGCATGGCGGTAAACATCTCGGTGCTGCAGCTGCTGCGTGGCGAACTGGCCGCGCGCTTGCGCCGCATTCTGACCGAGCATGCGATCGAGCCGGGCCTGGTGCAGTTGGAGCTCACCGAAAGCATGCTGATGGCGCGCGCCGAGCAGGCCCTGAATACGCTGGCCGAGCTGAAAGGGCTTGGCGTCAGTCTCGCGATAGACGACTTCGGCACGGGTTATTCCTCGCTGAGTTATCTGAAGCGTCTGCCTATCGACACGCTCAAGATCGACCGCAGCTTCGTGCGCGATATCTCAACCGATCCGGACGACAAGGCGATCACTGCGACGATCATCCATATGGCGCATTCGCTGCAGAAGACCGTGGTCGCCGAAGGCGTCGAAACGGTCGAGCAATTCGAATACCTGCGCGACCAGGGCTGCGACGAAGTGCAGGGCAACTGGCTATCCGTACCGCTGTCGGCGGAACCCTGCACCGCGTTGCTGCGCGACAATAGCAACCGTCCGGCGCTCAAGCTGGTGCACGCCGCCAACCCGTGAGCTGCGGCGCGTTGACCGTGTTCGGTGGCGCGCATATAGTGCGGTCATGTCCGACCAAACCCCTGTGCTCAGCGATCTGGCGGAAATTTCGAGCCGCGTCGATCGCCTGATCGAACTCGTGCAGCGCCTCATTGAGGAAAATCGCAGCCTGCGCGCGAGCCAGGAGCAACTCAATTCCGAGCGTGCCAATCTCGTCGCCAAAAACGAACAGGCGCGTTCGCGCGTCGAAGCGATGATCGTGCGCCTGCGCTCGCTGGAGAACAACGCATGAGCGACGCCGCACCGGTCGCAGTCAGTATTCTCGATCGCGAATTTCTCGTCGCCTGCACGCCGGAGGAACGCCCGGGCTTGATCGCAGCGGCAGCCTATCTCGACGGCAAGATGCGCGAAGTACGTGGCAATACGCGTACGCAGGGCGTCGATCGCATCGCGGTGATGGCCGGACTTAACATCGCGCACGAGTTGATGCAAGCGCGCGCGCGCGGCGATGTCGATGGCGCTGCGCTGGCACAGCAAGTGCAGGCGTTGCGCGCAAAGCTTGATGGTGCGCTCGCTACACCGCTAAAATAGCGCTGCGTCCTTGCTCCTACATACGACCCCGGGATGGCAGTGCCAAGATCCGTGTGCATGTCCGCCGTGAGCGGAAAGCCTGACGATCCGCGAGCCTTCCCACCTGATCCTAGGGATCAAGGTCGTTCGATGCGCACCGGCATCGCGGAGGACGTACTTTATTTTTGCGTTCGTCCCAGAACGCGTAGATCACGAGCGGCCAACCTCGGCCGCACTATTCGACAAGAGCAACACACCCTCTCGCTCGATAGAGAGCGGGCCGCGTAGCCTTGCTATCATCGCGTCGCGATGAGCAAAATTATTTCCCTCGACGATGTCAGCGCCCGCACGGCCTTGCGCACGCGGATGCGTGCGCAACGCACGCGCCTGGGCGCAAGCGAGCGCGTGGCTGCGGCGAACGGCGTGGTCGCGAGCCTGGAGCTGCTGCCGGAATTTCAAGTCGACCAGCGCGTCGCGGGTTACTGGGCTGTCGGCGGCGAATTGCCGCTGCATGCGGCCGTCGCGCGCCTGCGCGCGCGTGGCCAGCAATATTATTTGCCCGTAGTGGTGGATGCTGGTGTCGATGCAGCGCGCAGCTTGCGCTTCGCGCCGTTGTACGCCAATTCAGCGCTGCGTCCGAATCGCTATGGTATTCCTGAACCCGAGTGCGAGGCTGCGGCGATCCTCACGCCGCAACAGATTGAACTGGTGCTGCTGCCACTCGTCGCGTTTGATCGCGCCGGTCACCGTCTCGGCATGGGCGCAGGTTACTACGATCACAGCTTTGCTTTCCTACAGGCGCGCACGCGCCCACTGCCCCCGCTCCTGATCGGAATCGGCTACAGTTTTCAGGAAGTCGACGCGCTGCCGGCACAGGCGCACGACGTCCCGCTCGACTACATCGTCACTGAAAAAGAGTTGATCGACTGCACCGCTCCTTCCACCAACGCTTGATGCACACAATGAATCACTGGTTGATGAAATCCGAACCGGACGAGTTTTCGATCGACGATCTGAAGACGCGCAAGACCGAGCCATGGAGCGGTGTGCGCAACTATCAGGCGCGCAACTACTTGCGCGAAATGCACGCGGGCGATCTGGTGTTTTTCTATCATTCGAGTTGCGCCGAACCGGGCGTGGTCGGCATCGCGAGCGTCGTCGCCGCAGCGTACCCCGATCCGACCCAATTCGATCCGAAGAGCGATTACTTCGACGCAAAGTCGACGCGCGCCGCGCCGCGCTGGTCGCTGGCCGATGTGAAGTTCAAGCGCAAGCTCAAGCGCGTGATCAGCCTGACCGAGCTTAAGGATCGGCGCGAGCTCGCGGACTTCGCACTTACGCGTCCGGGCAATCGCCTGTCAGTGCTGCCGGTCACGCCAGCGCAGTGGGAATTCATCCTGTCGCTGGAATAGCGCAAGAGCATTTTGCCACCGATTTACGCGGATCGGCACAGCTGGAGCGAAGAGCGCGAAGATTATGTTCAAATCCGTGTTTATCCGTGTAATCCGTGGCTAAACGGAGCTTCTTTCTTAATGAATCCACAAGAGCAGCAGAAACGCCTCGCCGCGCAGCAGGCGATCAAGTTCGTCGAAGACGACAGCGTGGTCGGTGTCGGTACGGGTTCGACCGTGGCGCATTTCATCGACGAGCTTGGCAAGATCCGCGATCGGATCAAGGCCGCAGTGTCGAGTTCGGAGCGCAGCACCGCGTTGTTGAAGCAGCTCGGCATCGACGTACTCGACCTCAACAGCGCAGGTGAGCTGCCGCTCTATGTCGACGGCGCCGACGAATGCGACGGCGCGAAGAACCTGATCAAGGGCGGTGGCGCGGCGCTGACGCGCGAGAAAATCGTCGCCGCGGCATCCAAGCGGTTCGTCTGCATGATCGATGCGAGCAAGCGCGTCGATGTGCTCGGCAAGTTTCCGCTGCCGGTCGAAGTGATCCCGATGGCGCGCAGCTACGTGGCGCGCGAACTGGTCAAATTCGGCGGTCAGCCGGTGTGGCGTGATGGCGTCGTCACCGACAATGGCAACGTGATACTATCAGATCACCGGTGTCGTCTGCGTCGGCCTGTTTGCGCGGCGCAAGGCGGATGTGGTTCTTATCGGCTCGGAATTGATGCCATGAACCTATCTCCAAATCTACTACGCTCGATCCGATCTTATCTAGAATCGGGCGCGCCGGCGGTGCTCGGACTGTGGAGACAGGATGCCGGAGCGAACATGCGCGAAGCGAATGGCCCGAAGGGCGAGCCGCAGATGCGGCGCGTCATCCTCATGTACTCGACTGTACACTCCGGTTCCTGCGCTCCGGCGTCGCGCCCGACCTTGGATGGGATCGGCTCTTCGCGCGCCACGATTTTGAGATAGGTTCAATGAAAAAATCTGTAGCAATCATCGCCGCCGCCCTCGCGCTCAGCGCCTGCGCGACGCAGGCCGCTGGACCGACAGTCGAACTCAAAGGTCATCGCTTCGATGTGGAACTCGCCACCGATCCGGCCAGCCAACAGCGCGGGCTGATGTTCCGCGACGAGATGGCGGCCGATCATGGCATGCTGTTCGTGTTCGGCGAGATGGCGCCGCGCGCATTCTGGATGAAGAACACGCATATCCCGCTCGATATCCTGTTCTTCGATCGCGACTACAAGCTGGTGAGCGCGTCGCTGCGCACACCGCCGTGCCGCAGCGCGGGCGATGATTGTCCGGTTTATCCCTCGAGCGGCCCAGCGCAGTATGTGCTCGAGCTCAATGCCGGCGTGGCGGAGAAGCTCGGCGCGAAAACAGGCGATAAACTCACGGTCTCGCACTGAGAAATCTTCGAGCAAGCGGCCGCGGCCGACACCTCGCGCGCGGGCGTAACTTGTCCGCATGCCATGCCCACGCGATATGGTACGAGACGCCCGGGCAGACCGCTCGTGGCGTAAAGCAGCTCGTCGGTCAGTGGTACAAATTGCTGCATTGTAAACTTCTCGCAATGCCCCCATGTTCGACTGCAATGAGAGCACGCGCTTGTGCGCGCCGCGTGACGCGAACGAGGCATTTTTCTGACGGTTATTTCCGCCATCGTCCATGATGGCGAGGCCAGAGCGGCCATCCGTGGCCGCACTTTTCAATTAACATCAAGGCAGAATTTTTCGCGTAATATCCGACCAACTCCTGCCCCGGAGCATATAATGCAAAAGGAAAACCCCTGGCTGCAGCTACGCGGCGCCAAGGATGAAGATATCGCGCTGTTTTCCTCGGCGCTTTTGATTGCCAAAGACGAATATCCCGCGCTTGCCGCGGCAGACTACGAATCGCAGTTGCAGGACTTCAGCAAGCGCTTGCGCAACGTGCTCGATCCGACCGAAACACCCGCCGCGCAGCTGCGCTGCCTCAATCGCTTCCTGTTCGATGACCTGGGCTTCTCGGGCGACGAGCAGGACTACTACGATCCGCGCAACAGCTACCTCAATGAGGTACTCGATCGGCGTCTCGGCAATCCGATTTCGCTTGCGGTCGTGCAGATCGAGCTCGCACATCGGCTTGACGTGCCGCTGCAAGGCGTGTCCTTTCCCGGACACTTCCTTGTGCGCCTCGGACTCGACGAGGGTATCGTCGTGCTCGACCCGTTTCAGAAAGGCCGCTCGCTCGACGCCGCCGAACTGCGCCGCCGCGCACGTACGCATCTGGATACGCACGACATCGACGATGCACGTCTGGCGCGCATGCTCGAACCGGCGAGTCATCGCGCAATCCTCACGCGCATGTTGCGCAATTTGAAGGGCGTCTACGCCGAGCGCGAGCAGTGGGACAAGGCGCTGCGCTGCTGCGATCGCCTGCTCATGATCGACTCGCATCAGCCGACCGAATACCGCGATCGCGGCCAGCTCTACCTCAAGCTCGGTTATGCGCGCGGCGCGTCCGAGGATCTGCGCCGTTATCTTGCGTTCGTGCCGCAGGCCGAAGATGCCGAGGCGATCGGGTTGCAACTGGCCGAACTGGGCTCTGCGTTGCCGCGACTCAACTGATCGTTCAGGCGATCTGTATCATCTCGAAATCCGACTTGGTCACGCCGCAGTCGGGGCAGGTCCAGGTTTCGGGCACGTCTTCCCAGCGAGTGCCGGGCTCGATGCCGTCCGCCGGCCAGCCTTCGGCCTCGTCGTAGATGAAGCCGCACACGACGCACATGAATTTGCGGAACGGCGTGTCGCCGGCTTGGGGCATTGCGCTCATTTAATCGGGTTGTTAGCTCTGGTTGAGAAGTGCGGCCAAGGATGGTCGCGATCGTGACAATCTGGTTCCGGCAATCTGATTCGCGCTATGCACCCCAGATTCCCACGGCGCGGCGTTTACGCCATCACCGACGGACCGCGCCCGGACCTGCTGGCGGCTGCTGCCGCTGCGCTGCGGGGAGGCGCTGCGATCCTGCAGTACCGCGACAAGACAGCCGACACGGCGCGACGGCGCGAAGAAGCGCTCGCGCTGCAGGATTTGTGCGCGCAGCACCACGTGCCGCTGATCGTCAACGACGATGTCGAACTCGCGTACGCGATCGGCGCAGCGGGCGTGCATCTGGGCGAACACGATGGCGATCTCGTATCCGCGCGCGCGCGCCTCGGTGCGGGTGCGATTGTCGGCGTATCTTGCTACGACGCGCTTGCGCGTGCGCGCGAGGCTGTTGCGGCGGGCGCCGATTACCTCGCGTTTGGCGCATTTTTCCCGAGCGCAACCAAGCCCAATGCGCGGCATGCGGCGCCGGACTTGCTGCGCGCCGCGAAGCCACTCGGCCTACCGCTGGTCGCCATCGGCGGCATTACGCCCGATAATGCGCGGCCCCTGCTCGAGGCGGGCGCGGATTTCCTCGCCGTCGTTTCAGGCGTGTTCGGCACGGCCGACCCCGAAGCTGCGGTGCGCCGTTATGCAGCATTGTTTACAAAGTGACAAAGTGGATTTCGCATGATCAGCAATCACGAATGGTTCCGGCGCGGTCAGGCTCTGATGCCGGGTGGCGTCAATTCGCCGGTACGCGCGTTCAAGTCGGTCGGCGGTGAGCCGTTCTACACCGATCACGCCGACGGCCCTTATCTGTGGGATGTCGAAGGCAAGCGCTACATCGACTACGTCGGCTCGTGGGGGCCGATGGTCGCGGGCCACAATCACCCGAACGTACGCAGCGCGGTCACCGAAGCTGCGCGCGCGGGGTTGTCGTTCGGCACGCCGTGTCCGGCCGAAGTGCGCATGGCCGAGGAAATCACGCGACTGATCCCCTCGGTCGAAATGCTGCGCATGGTCAACTCCGGCACCGAGGCGACGATGGCGGCGATCCGCCTTGCGCGCGGTGCGACCGGGCGCGACAAGATCGTCAAGTTCGAAGGCTGTTACCACGGCCACGGCGATGCCTTTCTGGTCAAGGCAGGCTCGGGCGCGCTGACCTTCGGTGTGCCGACTTCGCCCGGCGTGCCCAAGGCGCTCGCCGACCTGACATTGACCTTGCCCTACAACGATCTTGATGCAGCGAAGCAGATGTTCGCGCAGGTCGGCGACCAAATCGCCGGCCTGATCATCGAACCCGTCGCCGGCAACATGAATTGCATCCTGCCACGCGACGGTTATCTGCAGGGCCTGCGTGAGCTGTGCACGCAGTACGGTGCGCTGTTGATTTTCGACGAGGTCATGACCGGCTTCCGCGTCGCGCTCGGCGGCGCGCAGGCACGCTATGGCATCACACCGGATCTGACCACGTTCGGCAAGATCATCGGCGGCGGCATGCCGGTGGGCGCTTACGGCGGCAAGCGCAGCATCATGGAAAAAATCGCGCCGTCAGGTCCGGTGTACCAGGCCGGCACGCTGTCGGGCAATCCGATCGCGATGGCAGCGGGCCTGGCGATGCTTGAAGTGATCCAGGCGCCGGGCTTCTACGCCGAGCTTGAGCGCAAGACGAATCTGCTCACCGACGGCCTCCTCGCGGTCGCGCGCGACGCCGGCGTGCCGTTCAGCGTCAATCGCGTCTGCGGCATGTTCGGCCTATTCTTCACTGCCGAAAAAGTGGAAACGTATACGCAGGCGGTCGCCTGCGACGTCGCGGCCTTCAACCGCTTCTTCCATGCGATGCTCGAACGCGGCGTCTATCTCGCGCCGAGTGCGTTCGAGGCGGGCTTCATGTCGAACGCGCATAGCGACGAGGATATCGCCGCGACGCTCGACGCGGCGCGTGCGGCGTTCATGAAAAGTAATGTGAGGTAGCTTTACACATATCTGACTTGATTATGTGCCTGGGTTTGGCAGGATGGTCTGGCCGTCGCTGTGGACGGCTTACAGGAGCATCCTCATGAAACAAACGACCATAGCTTGTGCCATCGTGCTCGCCTTCGCCGCCACGGCGATTGCGCCGGCGCGTGCAGACACGCCGCGCCCCACCGCTGCGGCGGCCGCTGCCGCGACAGCGCCAAAACTTCACGCAGCGATGCGCGGTCTGTGGCAGGGGCATGTGCAGCGCACGCGCGCGTATGCGGTTGCAGTCAAAGCCGGCGACGCTGCGGCGGCCGACAAGGCAACAAAAGATGTGGTCGCCAACGCGACCGATATCGCGAATGCCGTCGCAGGTTTCTACGGCGACGCGGCGGGCAAGCAGATGCTGCAGCTGCTTGCCGGTCACTGGGGCGCAGTCAAGGCGCTGACTGACGCGGCGAAGAAAAACGACGCGGCCGGGCAGCGCAAGGCGATGGACGATCTCAGCGCGAACGGCGATGCGATCGCGACATTTCTTTCCGGCGCGAACCCGAATCTGCCCAAGGAGGCCGTACTTGGCTTGCTCACCGCCCATGTCGGTCATCATGCCGCGCAGGTCGACGAGATCATGAAGGGCGATACGGCAGGCGAGGCCGTGACCTGGAAGGCAATGCAGGCGCATATGGATACGCTGGCCGACGCGCTGTCCGATGGCATCGCCAAGCAATTCCCGAGCAAGGCGACGTGAATCCGTGAGCACGGACTCCTTGCGCCAGCTCAGTCCAAGCGTGCAGAAATTGCTGCGCACGCTGCTGGGTGAGGCGCAGGGGGCAAGTGTGGAAACGCTATGTAGCGCGCTCGGCGTCACGCACAACGCAGTGCGACAGCACCTTACCGCGTTGATTCATGCGGGCTGGATCACGCGCGGTGAGGTACGACCGAGTGGCGGGCGGCCGCAAATGCGTTACGTGCTTACCGAAGCCGGTCGTGAATTGTTCCCGCGCAACTACGCGATGATCGCGACCGCGATCATCGAGCAACTCTACGCGACCGGCGGCAAGGCCGAAGCGCAGTCGCTGCTGTCCGATATCGGCCAACGCCTCGGCGCGGCGGCGGCCGAGCGCGTTGCGGCCGCGCCGGCGCAGGAAGCGACGGCGGCGCTCGCCGAACAGCTCGATGCTCTCGGCTACGAAGCGCGGGCGGTCCGCCACGACGGTGAGATGCAGATCGAAGCCTACAATTGCGTTTTTCATGCGCTGGCCAAGGCGCATCCCGATGTGTGCCGATTCGATCTCGCGTTCATGCAGGCGGCGAGCGGCCACCCGATTCAGCATCTGGAGTGCTTGGTACGAGGCGGACGCGTATGCCGCTTTCGCCTCGCGGGCAAACCGGACGAACCCTCAGGTCGCAGAGACGAAAGCGTGTAGCGAAAGTGACAGGCGCCTCAAGCCCTCCGCGACATCCTCGTCGCGGATGTTCAGTGCGGGCACGAAACGCAGCACATCGGGGCCGGCCTGCAATAGCAGCAGGCCTTCGCCTGCGGCGTGATCGAGTATCGCGCCGGCCTTGCCCCTGTGTGCGTCGGCCAGCACGGCGCCAAGCATCAGCCCACGGCCGCGCACGTCGCTGAACATTTTTAATTCATCATTGATCGTCGCGAGTCCCGCGCGCAGCGCGGCGGACTGGCGCGCAACATTCGCGATAATTTCAGGCGATGACAACTTG
>VBNZ01000143.1 GCA_005877675.1 Gammaproteobacteria bacterium | reverse complement strand
AAGGACAAGGAATCCAAACAGCGTCTGGCCGATCTGGAAGCAGATATCGCCAAGCTCGAGCGCGAGTTCTCCGACTTGAACGAAGTGTGGAAGGCCGAGAAGGCAGCGGTGCAAGGAGCATCCAAGATCAAGGAACAGATCGAGGCCTTGCGTGGCGATATCGACACCGCGCAGCGCCACGGCGATCTGGCCAAGGTCGCGGAAATCCAATATGGGAAAATTCCACAATTGGAAAAACAGCTCGCCGCCGCACAGGAGACCGAAGCCAAGGGCTTCAAGCTCTTGCAGCAGCGCGTGACCGCGGAGGAAATCGCCGAGGTCGTGTCGCGCTGGACCGGGATTCCCGTATCCAAGATGCTCGAAGGCGAGCGCGAAAAACTGCTGCGCATGGAAGAGGTGTTGCATAAGCGCGTGGTCGGGCAGGACGAGGCGGTGCGCGCGGTCGCCGATGCGATACGCCGATCGCGCGCGGGGCTGTCCGATCCGCACCGGCCGAACGGCTCGTTTCTGTTTCTGGGGCCCACCGGCGTCGGTAAGACCGAGCTGACCAAGGCACTCGCCGAATTCCTGTTCGACTCAAACGACGCGCTCGTGCGTATCGATATGAGCGAATTCATGGAGAAGCATTCGGTGGCCCGACTCATCGGTGCGCCACCGGGCTACGTCGGCTACGAGGAAGGCGGCTATCTGACCGAAGCCGTGCGCCGGCGCCCGTACAGCGTGATCCTGCTCGACGAGGTCGAGAAGGCGCATCACGACGTGTTCAACGTGCTGCTGCAGGTGCTCGACGATGGGCGTCTCACCGATGGGCAGGGGCGCACGGTCGATTTCCGCAACACGGTGATCGTGATGACCTCCAACCTCGGCTCGCAGCTGATCCAGGAAATGGGCGGCGAGTCGGAAGAGGACTACACCAAGATGAAGTCCGCGGTGATGGGCGTCGTTCAAGCCCATTTTCGGCCGGAATTTATCAACCGCCTCGATGAGATCGTGGTGTTCCGTCCGCTCGACAAGAAGCAGATTCGCCAGATTGCGCAGATCCAGACCGACTATCTCGCCAAGCGTCTGGGCGAGCGCCAGCTCGGATTCACGCTCAGCGAAAAAGCGCTCGATCTGCTCGGCAATGTTGGTTTCGATCCGGTGTTTGGTGCGCGCCCGCTCAAGCGGGCAATCCAGCAGCAGCTCGAAAATCCACTGGCGAGGGAAATTCTCGAAGGCAAGTTCCAGCCCGGCGACACGGTCAAGGTCGATGCCGAGCACGGACGGCTGGTGTTTGCGAAAAAGTAGTCCTTCACAGTACGAAAAAAGCCCGGCGTTGCGCCGGGCTTTGCATTTATCGAATGAGATCAGATCAGAAGTCGCGTGTCACGCGCACGCCGATGGTGCGCGGCTGCACCGGGAAGATGTAGGGCTCGTTGCCGCAGATCGTCAGCGGTGCCGGGGTGCGCAGCGCGATGGCGCATTGCGTGCTCACGGCGAGGTGCCCGTTGCGATCGAGCGCGTTCTTCAGATACACGTCGAACGCCCACTTGTCTTTCTTCGCCCCCACAGTGAGATCGACGGTCCCGTAGCCGGGCAGCTCACCCAGGATCTGGTTTTCGGTATTGCGCAAGTCGGAACGGCGCCGTCCTTCAAAAAACAGGGCGCCCTGCGCGTAGGCATCGAGCCCCCACAGATCGAAGCTGTAGCGTGCGGACAAGGTACCCTTTTGCTTGGCTACGATCGGCAACGCCGTGCCCTTTGGCGCCTGCGGTCCTTCCGGATGATCGGCGCTCGCCGGACAATCGGTAACCGGGTTCTCGTTTTCGTCGAGGAATCCGCAGTAGTTCTTGGTCAGTTCGGACTTGTACAGCGCGATGCCGCCGGACAGCAGCAGGTTGTACGTCGCCGCCCAGGTCAGTGTCGATTCGAAGCCGCGGATGCGCGCCTGACTCGCGTTCTTGATCTCGGTCAGGCTATTGAGGCCGAGCACCGCGACTTGGAAATCTTTCCAGTTTTCCTGGAACACCGCGCCGTTCCATCGCAGGTGATGGTCGAGCCACTCGGTCTTCCAGCCCAGCTCCCAGTTGGTCAGGAAGTCCGCCTTGTACGGCGGCAGCGTGCCTCGGCGGTTGATACCGCCTGGACGGAAGCCTTCCGACCAGGTTGCGTAGAGCATCTTGTCGCTGTCAAGTTTATAGGTGAGATTCGCCTTGCCGACCGAATCGGTTTCCTTGGTCTCTTTGTCGAGATTCAGACACGGTCCGTTCTTGTAGGGTTTCGCGCCAGGAAAGCAAGCAGCTTCGCCGGTCGAACCCGAGAATCCGGCGCCGAAGCCAAAAAAGCCCTTGAGTGAGTCCTCGGTGTGGAACCAGCGTGAACCCACCGTAGCGGTCAACTGATCGGTGATGTCGTACGACAGTTCGCCGAACAGCGCCGAGTCATTATCGCGGCGCAGCTGGCGCGTCAGCCAGATCGTGTTCGGCCAGCCGGGTACGGAGATATCGCTGCCGAGATTGTTGATCTGATAACGCTGCAGAATGTCGTGCGACTGACGCTCGGCGAATATGCCGGTCACGAAACGCAGGCGCTGATCCTTGGGCGAGGCGACGCGCAGTTCGTGGCTGGTCTTTTTGTAGCCGTCCTCGCCATGGATGAACTGCGCCGGATTGATCAGATTGCCGGCATTGTCGGTGATGTAGGCGCCATAGCCGAGCTGCGCGTCGTACCAGAAGCCATAGTCGTTGTAGTCCTGGTCTGTGTGATCGTTGCGATCCAGATGCGAGAACGCATAAGTTACGTCGAAATTGCCTATCTTGCCCTGCACGGTCAGCGCCGACTGGATCCAGCGATCTTCGGAATTTTCCGGATAATTGTGCGCGACCTTGTACGGGCCCAGTGTCTTGTCGTAGGCGAAGACGCCCTGCGTACGCTCGCTCTGTCCCATGACGGTCGGCGTCACCGACCAGGAATCGTTCAGATCGATTTTCAGCGCGGCACGTGCGCCGCGCGTGCGTGCGGTGTTGTAATCGTCCTTCACCCTGTTCGCATTATCCTCGACGATGCCCGAGGTGGGGTAGGTACGCACGCGATGCACGTTGTCGATGTAGCCGGCGTCCTTCTTGTCCCAGCCGGACGCGCGCAGCGCCATGTTTTCGCGCAGCGGCAGGTTGATATAGCCTTCGACGATATAGCCGGTACCACCGTGATCGACCGAATTGACCTCGGTCGAAACGCTCGCCGCAAATGCGGACGGGTCGGGTTTATTGGTGATCAGGCGAATCGTGCCGGCCTGCGAGCTTGCACCGTACAGCGTGCCCTGCGGCCCGGCCAGCGCTTCGACGCGGGCGAGATCGTAGATATGCAGGTCGAGCGCGCCCTGTGTCGTCGTGATCGGCTGCTCGTCGAGATAGACGCCGACGCTTGGCAGCGGGCCCGAATGGTTGCCGTTGCTGCCCGACGAGACGCCGCGCATGTATACCTGCATGAAACCCGGTGCGAATTCCTGTGAGGGTTGCATCGACACGCCCGGCAGCAATTTCAGGTAATCGGTAAAGCTGGCGACGTTCATCTCGGTCAGCTTTTCGGTTGAGAGCACATCCATGCTGATCGGAACCGCCTGCACGTTTTCGGTGCGCTTCTGCGCGGTGACGGTGACCGCGCCGAGTTCCTGCGTCTTGGCCGAGGTACCGCTCGTTTCAGGCTGCGTGGACTGCGGTGCTTCCGCGGCGATCAGTGGTGTGAAGCAGGCAAGTTGGATGGCTGCCGCGATCGGCAGGCGGGAGAATCTTCGACGAGGTGAGGCGTGCCAGCGTGTTTTCATGTGTGTCTCCGGGACGAGTATATTTTTGTACAGCTGATCTACACTTTGTTCCAACTTTGTAACATAGGGCCCAGCGCCTCCTTCAGCGGTCCGAGCCACGCTTCGTAATGTGTCCACTGTTCGACGCCGGCGCGGTTGATCGGCTGGCGAACCTGTTCGGAACTCGCGGTGCGCACCGGCCGGTCGTTTTCGAAGAAGCGCAGGCAGCCCTCCTCGAACGGCAGTCCGCAGTAGTCGAGCAGGCGTCGCACTTCACGCTCGGTGTCTTCGATAAGGTCTTCATGGATCACGCGATGCACGCGGCCTGGCAGCACGCTGTCGAAATGCGCCATCAGCTGGACGTAGTCGCGGTAATAACGGCCGATGTCTTCGAGGCTGTAGCTGAAACTCTGGCCGCGCGCGAAATGCTGCTTGAAATTCGAGAAGCAACAGGCGAGCGGGTGCCGCCGTGCATCGATGATCCTCGCGTTCGGCAGCGCGAGATGGATCAGGCCGAGATGCGCGAAATTGTTCGGCATCTTGTCGATGAAGAATGGCCGCTCAGTCTTGCGCTGTAGCCGCGTGCCCGCAAGAT
>VBNZ01000142.1 GCA_005877675.1 Gammaproteobacteria bacterium | reverse complement strand
GACCGAGTGATGACGCCGCAGCGTGCGCGCTCAAGCGCAGCCCTTCGGGTTGCCGAGTCCGGCCGCCATGCGGCCGCGCGCGGCTTGAACAGGCGGCCAGCCTGTCGCTGCGCCGCACACGACCACCGGACAGCCGGACACGGCAACGTGACCTGTCTCGATAGCGTTAGCGGGCCCTAAGTCGCGTGAACGAACACGTCATTCTGCTGCACGGCCTGTGGATGCGCGGCTTCACGCTCGCGGCGTTGCGACGCCGACTCGAGCGCGAAGGTTACGCGGTCGATCTGTTCGATTACGCAAGCGTGCTGCATCAGCCGGAGGAGAGCATCGGCAAGCTGATCGCGCATGTGCAGTCGATACGTGCAAAAAAAATTCATTACGTCGGACACAGTCTTGGCGGACTGATGGCGTTGCGCGCGGTGCAACGCATGCCGCGTGCTGCGCCCGGATGCGTCGTGTGCCTCGGCTCGCCTTTGCGCGGCAGTGCGGTCGCGCGCAGCATCGCGCAGATGCCCGGTGGTTCGTTCGTGATCGGCAAGAGTCTCGATGTGCTGCTCGACGGCCTCGACAGCTGGAACAGCAAACGGCCTGTCGGCGTGATGCCGTTCGGACTGGGCCTCGTGCTCGGCGCGCTGCCGGCGCCGCACGACGGCACAGTCAGTGTCGAAGAGACGCAATTGCCGGGCTTGACCGATCACTGCATCGTAGCGGCGACGCACACGGGCCTGCTGTTCTCCGACGAGGTCGCGTCGCAGACGATCAGTTTCCTGCGCGACCGGCGCTTCGTGCATCAGGCCTGAAGTGCGGCGCGTGCTAACATTCGCCATTCGCGGCTGACGCGGCAAAAGTGTCTTTACGTAAATTGCCCAATTCGAGTCCCGCAACCCGCGCGCCTGTCGGCGGCCCCGTGCGTATCATGGGCATCGATCCCGGATCGCAGCGCACCGGCATCGGCATCATCGATGTCGATGCGCACGGGCGCTCACAGCTCGTGTTTCATACGGCGGTCTCGCTGCTCGGCAACGAAACTTTCCCGTTGCGCTTGAAGCAGATTTTCGACGAAGTGCTTGCGGTCATCGCCGAACACCGGCCGGCCGAGGTCGCGATCGAGCGCGTGTTCATGGCGCGCAATGCCGATTCGGCGCTCAAGCTCGGTCAGGCGCGCGGTGCGGCGATCTGCGCGGCAGTTCAGGCGGGTCTGCCGATCAGCGAATACGCAGCGCGCGAGATCAAGCTGTCAGTGGTCGGCGGCGGTGGCGCAGAAAAGCGCCAGGTACAGCACATGGTTTGTATACTTTTGAACATTGCGCAGAAACTGCAGGCTGACGCGGCCGACGCGCTCGCGATCGCGCTCACGCACGCGCATACGCGCGTGACCGCGCAGCGCGTCGGTGCGAGCGCGGCTGCGGCGCAGCTTGCGGTCGGACGCAGCGGGCGCAAGCGTCGCGCATCGCGCGCGGGATGGTCGCAGTTGTGATCGGGCGCCTCACCGGCAAGCTCGCGGCGAAGCAGCCGCCATGGCTCCTGATCGACGTAGGCGGTGTCGGCTACGAAGTCGAAGCGCCGATGTCGACGATCTTCGACCTGCCCGAAACCGGACGCGAGGTGACATTGTTCGTCCATTACGCGGCGAAGGAAGACACCGTCGCGCTGTATGCGTTTCTGCGCGAAAACGAACGCCTGCTGTTCCGCGCACTGCAGAAAGTCAGCGGTATCGGTGCAAAAACCGCGCTCGCGGTGTTGTCGGGCGTGACTACCGACGAGTTCGCACGCCTGGTGCAGTCGGGCGACGTACAGTCTCTGACGCGTATACCCGGCATCGGCAAGAAGACCGCCGAGCGCATCGTGGTCGAACTGCGCGATCGCGTCGATGGCATGCCGCTTGCTGCACCGGGTGGCGGCACGATCGCCGCGCCTAAGGATCCGCAAACCGAAGCGATCAGCGCATTGCAGCAGCTCGGTTACAAACCGGTCGAGGCTTCGCGCCTGGTTAAAGAAGTCGCGGCGACCGGCGACGACGCCGAAGCGTTGATTCGCAAGGCACTCAAGGCGGCATTGCGCTGACCCTCAGGCGTTCTCAAGGAACGACATCATGCACGCAGGTACTCAGACTTTGTCTCCAACCGAGCAGCGCAGCGCGTTCGCGCGCATGGCGCTCGGTGCGCTCGGCGTCGTGTTCGGCGATATCGGCACCAGTCCGCTGTACACGATCCACAGCACCTTCGGTGACAAGGCGCTCGCCGTCAACGAGGCGAATATCTTCGGCGTGCTCTCGCTCGTGTTCTGGCTGCTATTCGTCGTCATCTCGCTCAAGTACGTCGTGTTCATCATGCGCGCGAACAACAAGGGCGAGGGTGGCATCATGGCGCTGATGGCACTGGCGCAGCGCGGCGCGCGCGACAATCTGCGACTCAAACATGTGATCGTCGTGCTCGGCCTGCTTGGCGCGGCGTTGTTCTATGGCGACGGCGTGATCACGCCGGCAATTTCGGTGCTGTCGGCGGTCGAGGGTCTCAAGGTCGCCGCGCCGCAGCTCGAAGCCTGGGTCGTTCCGATCACGATTGTCATTCTGCTCGTGTTGTTCGTAGTGCAGAACCGCGGCACGGCTTCCGTAGGCGCGGTTTTCGGGCCGATCATGCTGTTGTGGTTCGGTACGATTGCCTTGCTCGGCATCAAAGAAATCATCGACAAGCCGCATATCCTGCTCGCGCTCAATCCGTACTACGGTTTCGAATTCTTCCTGCGCAACGGCGGACATGGATTTCTCGCGCTAGGCGGCGTCGTGCTCGCAATTACCGGCGGCGAGGCGCTATACGCGGATATGGGCCATTTCGGACGCAATCCGATCCGCGCGTCATGGTTCGGCATGGTGTCGTTCTCGCTCGTGTTCAACTACTTCGGCCAGGGCGCGCTGCTGCTTGACGAGCCGGCCGCGATCGACAATCCGTTCTACCGGCTGGTGCCCACATCGCTGTTGCTACCGATGATCGTGCTCGCTTGCGTGGCGACGATCATCGCATCGCAAGCGGTGATCACCGGTGCGTTCTCGATGACGCGCGAAGCGATCCAGCTCGGCTTCTCGCCGCGCATGAAGATCACACACACCTCGCGCGAGACACAGGGACAGATCTACATCTCGTGGGTCAACAAGTCGTTGCTGGTGCTGGTTATCGCCGCCGTGCTCGGCTTCAAAACCTCCGACAACCTTGGTGCGGCCTACGGCATCGCAGTGACCGGCACGATGCTGATCACGACCTGCCTTGCGCTCGTGGTGCAGCGCCGCCTATGGGGATGGAGCCGCGCCGCCGTCATCGTCTTCGCGGTGCTGTTCATCACGATCGATGTCTCGCTGTTCAGCGCGAACGCAATCAAGATCGAGGAGGGCGGCTGGTTCCCGCTCGTGCTCGGCGCCTGCGTGTTCACGGTGATGAGCACCTGGCGCAAGGGCCGCGATCTGGTTTTGCGCGAGCTGAAGCAGTCGGGTCTCGCGCTCGAACCGTTCATCGACAGCGTCACCTCGCATCCGCCCTTGCGCGTGCCGGGCACGGCGGTCTTCCTCACCGCGAACGTCAATGCCGTGCCGAATGCGCTGCTGCACAACTTGAAGCACAACAAAGTGCTGCACGACCGCAATATCCTCATGACGATCGAAACGCTCGACGTGCCGGTGGCCGAATACGGCGAGCGTGCCGAGATTGTCGCACTCGGCCACGAGTTCTATCGCGTGCTGTTGCGCTTCGGCTTCACCGAGGATCCGAACGTACCGGCGGCGCTGCAAACCTGTGAAGCCAGCGGCCTTGGCTTCGACATGATGGACACGACCTTCTTCATCAGCCGCGAGACTGTCGTCGCGGGCGAGCACCGTGGCATGCCGATGTGGCGCGACAAGCTGTTCGCGTTCCTCAATCGCAACGGCGTGCCGGCCACGGCGTTCTTCCATATTCCCGGCAATCGCATGATTGAGCTCGGCACGCGCGTCGAGATTTGAGTGCGCTGGTTAGCCGTGAATTGATCGGTAGCTGAGGGCGACTGCGATTTTCTGTTCGCGGCTTCCGGCTCCCGTTTAGCGGCTCTGCCATAATGGCCGCATGAACGATCGCGCCATTTCCCCCATCGCCACGCGCGAAGACGAATCCGTCGAGGCCTCGATCCGCCCGCAGAAACTTAGCGAGTATCTCGGCCAGGCGAGTGTGCGCGAGCAACTCGGCATCTATATCGAGGCGGCGCGGCGACGCGGCGAGGCGCTCGACCACGTGCTGATCTTCGGACCACCGGGTCTGGGCAAGACCACGCTGTCGCATGTGATCGCGAATGAGCTCGGCGTGAACCTGCGCACGACTTCCGGGCCGGTGATCGAACGCGCGGGTGATCTCGCCGCGCTGCTCACGAATCTGCAGCCGCGCGATGTGCTGTTCATCGACGAGATTCATCGCCTCTCGCCAGTGGTCGAGGAAATTCTCTACCCGGCGATGGAAGACAACCAGATCGACATCATGATCGGCGAGGGTCCGGCTGCACGCTCGATCAAGCTCGACCTGCCGTCGTTCACCCTGATCGGCGCGACCACGCGCGCGGGTCTGCTCACGAGTCCGCTGCGCGACCGCTTCGGCATCGTGCAGCGGCTCGAGTTCTACACGCCCGACGAACTCGCCGCGATCGTCAGGCGTTCGGCAAAAATTCTCGGCATTGCCTGCGCCGACGACGGCGCGGTCGAGATCGCCAATCGCTCACGTGGGACGCCGCGCATCGCCAACCGCCTGCTGCGCCGTGTGCGTGACTTCGCCGAGGTGAAGGCGAACGGACGTATCACGTGCGAGGTTGCCATCGCGGCGATGGCAATGCTCAAGGTCGACGGCGCCGGCTTTGATGCGCTCGATCGGCGCCTGCTCGGCACGATCATCGATCATTTCGACGGCGGCCCGGTTGGCGTCGAATCGCTCGCGGCCGCGCTGAGCGAGGAACGCGGCACGATCGAGGATGTGCTCGAACCGTATC
>VBNZ01000141.1:6929-7174 GCA_005877675.1 Gammaproteobacteria bacterium | reverse complement strand
CTACGGCATGATCAAGTGGAAGCAGGCGAACATGGAGTTTCCCAACTTCGGCATGGACATGGGCAATCCCGACTTCGTCGCCTATGCCCAAAGCTACGGCGCGCAGGGGCACCGCCCCACCTCCGCTGCCGACTTTGCGCCGACCCTGCAAAAGTGCCTCGACACGCCCGGCGTGCACCTGATCGATGTGCCGATCGACTATTCCGACAACGACCGGATCTTGAATCGGGAGATTCGCGAGCTGA
>VBNZ01000141.1:0-6921 GCA_005877675.1 Gammaproteobacteria bacterium | reverse complement strand
TTGAACCACTTCGTGACTTGGGCGACACTACAGGGCAGCGATGCGGTTGAGTGATGCTCATGATCAATGCAGATACTGCTCAATGCTTTTTGTGCTCCAAGGTTTTCCCGTACGGCCATGGGCGCTACCCCGTAATCCGGATACAAGATTACGACATGATGGTCTGCGCTACGTGTCTAAGCGGGAACGAAGACGGATGGAACCCACGGCACGAAGCAAAAATCCTTGCCCACCTAAGGGACATTGGGATGCCCGTCCCACCTAGGCTGCCCAACGAGCTCCTGCCCATCCGGTGGGAAGCAGACGCAGGCTAGCTATACTCAACGGGGCCCAACCGGGGAAATGAAATGAAGTTATCTAGACTGATAGTCGCGGCCACGCTTTTGGTCACTGGATGTGCGTCTACTACGCCAACACCTCAAAGTCGCGTTGTGGTGTTGGTGTCGCGCTGCCCCGAAGTCCATATTGGCATGACATTCGATCAGGCAACGGCACTAATGGGTGAATACGAAAAGAAGTTGAACGAAAGTGCTATCCCCGGAAGCACCAGCACAATCGCAACGTACCGATACGCAGGCATGAACATGGTTCAATACACGGACGGAAAGGTCTCCATGGTGTCTTGCTACCAAGCACCGCAGACCTATGACAGGCCGCGCCAACGTTGAAAAACTGGGGCAACCCGGGACGGAGGTAGTTATCCGTTCGTAAGTTCTACCCTTACACCCCGCCCCAACGCGTGCGCCGCCTTGCTGAGTGTCTCCAGCGTCAATCCCGTATCGTGTTCGTTGAGCAGTCGGTCGAGATGAGAGCGACTCGTGTGCATGCGCTCCGCCAGCGCCTTCTTCGTCATGCCGCGTTCCTTCATCGCTTCGGCGAGCTGCCAAGCAATCACGCGCTTGATTGCGACCGCGCTTACCTCTTCGAGCATTCCATCGTTGGCGAGGAAGTCGTCGAAGTTCGATCCGATTGCGGGATTTTTCTTTGCCTTAGCCATGATGCACCTCTTGCTTGCGACGCTTCGCGATTTCCAGATCGTCCGCGGGCGTCTTCTGTGATTTCTTGACGAAGCCGTGCAGCAACACCAGCGTCGATCCCTCGACGGTGAACAGCACGCGCGCAATGCCATCGCGTATGCGACTGCGCACTTCCCACAATCCCGATTCCAATTTGCGCACCAGCGGGATGCCGAGCGGCCAGCCGAACTGCACGGTCTTGATGTCCTCGCCGATAACCTTGCGCGCTTCGCGCGGCAGATCGCGCAACCAATCGCGTACGGGTTCCGCGCCGCTTGACGATGCGTAGAAGTTGACGGTCAGCAACGGCTGCATATCACATTGTACTAATTTAGGTACATAAAATCAACCACTCCCATCGAAACGGCGACTCGGCGGTCCGAGCGGTTTGCGCTTAAGCGGCCCTATATGTGGCCTTGCTCGCTCGTTAGTGTCTGACGAGTGGCGAAGCACGTAGGTTGGGGTGAGCCTGCGAACCCCAACATCACTCGCTCCGCTCGCCGACGTCCTTCACCGAATCACTTGGTGGCGCAGCCCAATCGACCGGCAAATCCTCTAGGCGAATATATCGGTGTATCGAGGAATACAGCCATTCCGATGCGCGAACGGTATACCCATGCTTGACCGGATTGAAATGGACGTAATCGATGTGGCGTCCCAAGTCTTCCTCATCGCGAATTTGATGTTCCCAGAAGCGACGCTGCCAAATGCCCCGCTCGCCTTTCGCGCGCCGACTAGGCCCGATGTCCTCAACATGTTCGATGCATCGCGAAAACCCGGCTTTGATCAGCGCCCACCGCGTCGAAAAATCGTTGTCGGATATCGGTAGTGTCCAAATCGTGTGGAGATGATCCGGCAGCGCAACCCAGGCAACAATGTCGAAGGGATGGCGTTGTTTGACGAGACGCACGCTGGCTCGCAAATCATCGACGCGATCGATCAGCAAGCGGCTGGAACGATCCGCGAGGTTCACTGTAAAGAAGTAGGTTCCTCCGCCAGCCGTGGCTCTGCGATAACGCATGTCGCGATCATCGGCTATCCGCGTTGGGGTTCGCAAGCTCACCCCAACCTACGATGGCCCAGCTCTTTTGCGCCGAAGCGGCCCCTCGTACAGTCTCGGCCGCTTGCTACAGTCTGACGCACATCAAAGTCCTGCAGAGAAACTTAATGAGCAGACAAGCGTATATGTTCGCATGCGTCCTGGTCGCCACCTTTCCGTGTTGGGCGACTGCACAGCAGAAAGTGGAAGTGTCAAAGGGGAACCCCTCACCCGCAGCGACCAAGCACGACGGCCAGCACGATTTCGATTTCGAATTCGGCACCTGGAAGACACATCTCAAACGTCGCCTGCATCCGCTGAGCGGCACCAACGAATGGGTGGAGTACGACGGCACGACGGTGGTGAGCAAGATCTGGAACGGCCGCGCGAATCTGGTCGAGCTCGAGGTCGACGGTCCCGCCGGACATATCGAGGGCGCATCGTGGCGGCTGTACAACCCGGACGCGCGGGAGTCTCAACTTCGCCAATAGCAAGGTCGGCACGCTGACGGTCCCGTCGATCGGCGAATTCAAGAACGGCCGCGGCGAGTTCTATGCGGGCGACACCTTGAACGGCCGCGCGATTCTCGTGCGCTTCATCATCTCGGATATCACGCAAGACTCCTGCCACTTCGAGCAGGCTTTTTCCGACGACGGTGGCAAGACCTGGGAGCTCAACTGGATCGCGACCGACACGCGCGTGAAGGACGAATCGGGCAAGGCGCGACGATGATGTGATGCGATGATGTTTCCCGTGCATCGGAGCTCGCACGGTTCCAAAGCGAAAGAGAATGGGATTTTCCGCCGTCGTGGAATGACGGGCAATGAATGGATGCGAGTAGAATCGCATGGTCAGACACGGAAGGAGTTGCCATGCTCAAGCCGACTTATCCGTACTACCTCGCCAATCAGGCGGTACAGGCGAACACCGATCTTGAAGTCACCGACAAGTACACGGGCGAAGTCGCCACGCGTGTCGCGCTCGCGGATGCGAAGGCCATTGATGCTGGCATCGCCGCGGCGGTCGCGGCGCAGGATGCGTGCCGCAGAATGGCGCCGTTCCAGCGTCAGGCGGTGCTCGAACATTGCGTGAAGCGTTTTCGTGAGCGCTTCGACGAACTCGCAATGGCGCTGTGCATCGAGGCGGGCAAGCCGATCAAAGATGCACGCGGCGAAGCCACGCGGCTGATCGACACGTTCAAAGTCGCCGCGGAAGAGTCGGTGCGCATCGACGGCGAAGTGCTCAATCTCGAAATCTCGCCGCGCGCGAAGGGCTATCGCGGCTTCACCCGGCGCGTGCCGATCGGGCCGTGTTCGTTCATTTCGCCGTTCAATTTTCCGTTGAATCTCGCCGCGCACAAGGTTGCGCCTGCGCTCGCTGTCGGCTGTCCGTTCGTGCTCAAACCGGCGAGCCGCACGCCGATCGGCGCATTGATCATCGGCGAGGTTCTGGCCGAAACGGATTTGCCCAAGGGCGCATTCTCGATCCTGCCCGCGCACCGCGACGGCGCCGACCTGTTCACGACCGACGAGCGCTTCAAGCTGCTCTCGTTCACCGGATCGCCCGCGGTCGGCTGGGATTTGAAGGCGCGTGCGGGCAAGAAGAAGGTCGTGCTCGAACTCGGCGGCAACGCCGCGTGCATCATCGACAATGACCAGGGCGACCGACTCGACTTCGTGATCGAGCGCGTGATCTTCGGCGCGTTCTATCAGTCGGGTCAGAGCTGCATCAAGGCGCAGCGCATTCTCGTGCAGGAGGATTTCTACGAGCGCTTCCGCGATGCTTTCGTCGCGGCCACGAAAAAACTCGTTGCGGGCGATCCGAAGGACGAGAAGACCTTCATCGGTCCGATGATCGACGAGAAAGAAGCCAAGCGCCTCGATGACTGGGTGCAGGAAGCGCTCAAGGCCGGCGCGAAGCTGCTGTGCGGCGGCAAGCGCACCGGCGCCATGCTCGAAGCGACCGTACTGGAGAATGTCGACGCAGCGCAGAAAGTCGCCTGTATGGAAGCATTCGGCCCGGTCACGATTCTGCAAAAGTATAAAAATTTCGACGACGCGATCCGCCTGGTCAACGACAGCACGTTCGGCCTGCAGGCGGGCGTGTTCACCTACGATGTGCGCAAGGCGATGCGCGCCTGGGACGAACTCGACGTCGGCGGCGTGGTGATCGGCGACGTGCCGAGCTTCCGCGTCGACAATATGCCCTACGGCGGCGTCAAGGACTCTGGCCTGGGCCGCGAAGGCATCCGTTATGCGATTGAGGATATGACCGAGATACGCCTGATGGTCATGCGCGACCCGTGAGCCTCGAGCGCGCAAGATGGGCATTCGCCCTGAGCCTGTCAAAGAGCGCTCTCAAGGCGGGCGCGAATCTCTTACGATCGCGCCGCCGCAAGCTTGGCGTAAACGGGGTCCCGTTCAGACTGGCTAACCCCGTGAGTTGCGGCATTGCGTTCCATGGGATATGCCGAACCTCGCCCTTGCCGTCGCACAGCCGCAGCGCCCGCCGCGTGCCGCACCTGCACGTTTTGGCATAATCCTCGTCTACATGTATGCACAGACTCCCGACGAGGAACTGATGCTCGCCTATGCGCGCGGCGACCTGCGCGCGTTCGATGCGCTGTACGCACGTCAGCGCGGCATGCTGTATCGCTACATTCTGCGCGGCGTACGTGACCGGGCGGTCGCCGACGAGTTGTTCCAGGAAACCTGGAGCCGCGCGGTCGCGGCGCGCGCGCGCTACCGCAGCGAGGCGAAGTTCAGCACGTGGTTATTGCAGATCGCGCACAATCTGATCATCGACCAGTACCGCCGCGAGCGCCCGCAGGCGGATGCGGACGAAACCGAAACCGTGCTGCGCCTGCTCGATGCGCCGGAGAGCGATCGGCCCGAGCAGGTGCTGAGCGAATTTGAGCAGCGCCGGCGCCTGCAGGTTGCGCTCGACACGCTGCCTGACGAGCAGCGCGAGGCTTTCGTGCTGCGTGTCGAAAATGGCCTGGGCCTCGCGGAAATCGCCGAGGTGACGCAGGCCGGCCAGGAAACGGTGAAATCGCGCTTGCGCTATGCGTTCGCGAAGATCCGGGAGAAACTCGCCGAATGAGCGACGAAAAGACCCGCGCGCAGCAACAGTTCGAACTCGAGTTCGAGGCGTTTTTGCGTAACGACGAAGCGCAGCTCGCAGCGTTGTATCGCAAGCTGCCGCTCGCCGCGCCGGATGCGCAGCTCGACGCGCGCGTGCGTGCGCTCGCGCAGCGTGAACTTGCACTGTCCGACGACGGCCATACCAGCGGTGCGAAGGCCGATGTCGAAGACGCAAATCTGACGCCGACGCGGATGTATCTGCGCCATCCGCGCTGGCTGCCTGCGCTCGGCGCTGCCGCGATGCTGGTGCTTGCCGCGGGCATCGCCTGGCGCATGGCGCCGTCGGCCTGGACCTCACGCGAGCGCACGAATGCGCCCGTAACGGCGGCCGTGCGGGCCGAGGAAAAAGCCAAGCTCGATTCCGGCGCCAACGCGGACAAGGTCGCGAACGCTGTGCGCGAAAGTTCCGCGCCGAAACCACCGGCGCTATCCGCGCCGCCGACGGCGCCCGCGCAAAGCCAGCCCGGCGCCCTGGCGAAGACGCTGTCGCCCGAGCCGGTTCGCACCAAGGCACCAGGCGATGCGCCAATCGCAGCCTCGAAACCCGAACCGCAGGCGTTTCCCACGCCGTCGAAGCCGAAGGAAGTCGAACGACGTCAACAGGAAAAAGTGGAAAATTCGGCGGCGACGGCGACCTATGCTGCGCCTGCGCCGCCGCCGCCGGCGGCAGCAGCCCCCGTCGCGACTGAGGCAGCGCCTTCCGTCGCGCAATCGACGCGGACCGATGAAATCAGCGCGAAACAGGCGCTGCAGCCGCGCGCCGCGGCAGGTGCCGCCCTGAACGACGCCGCGCGCGCCAAGAGCGTGGCCGCGCCTGCGCCGGCAAGCGCCGTCGGCAGCGTGCAATCGTCGATGGCCACCTGCCCAGCACCGCAGGGCGGCGCGTGGCACGGCCACTATCCGCCCGAAATTCCGCCAACGCCGCTGCTGCGCCGCCTGGTCGTAAAAAATCTGATCGGGCAGGCGCATCGCGAAGAAGCGCGCCGCGCATATGCAGATTTCCGCACGCGCTGCCCTACAGATTCCTGGCCGCCGGACATTCTCAACCAATTGCAGATTCAATGAGCGCCCGCTTCACGCTGGCCGCGCCCGCAACGCTCAGTCAGGAAATTCGCAAAAGCCGCTTCGTCGCACACGCGCGCACGGTCGACGCCACCGATGCCGCGCTCGATTTTGTCGCGCGAGTGTCCGACGCGAATGCCACCCACAACTGCTGGGCCTACCGCATCGACCAGTACTATCGTTTCAACGACGATGGCGAACCCGCAGGCACCGCGGGCAAGCCGATACTGCAGGCGATCGATGGGCAGCAGCTCGATCGCGTTGTCGTGGTGGTTACGCGCTGGTTCGGTGGCATCAAGCTCGGCGCGGGCGGGCTTGTCCGCGCCTACGGCGGCTGCGCCGCGGAATGTTTGCGACTCGCCGCCAAGACCGAGATCATCACGTTAGCCGCCGTGGAATTCATGCTGCCGTTTGCGCTGCTGCCGCTGCTGCATGCGCGTTTGGCCGAATTGCAGGCGACGAAACTCGGCGAGCGCTACGAGTCCGATGGCGTCGTGTTGCGCGTGTCGCTGCCGGCCGACCGCGTCGCGACGCTGCGCACGCTGCTGGCCGATGCGACGCGTGGGGGCAGCACGCTCAGTGTCGTGAATTGAGCAACACCGGATTGAATCAGGCCGATCGCGGCACCATTGCTCAATTCGTAGCCTTCTCGTACTCCGAC
>VBNZ01000140.1 GCA_005877675.1 Gammaproteobacteria bacterium | reverse complement strand
ACGGCTCGGCAAACGACTTGTACTCGCCGACGCGGAACAGATGCACGTCGACACCGAGCCAGTCGAGCGCGTCTTTGTAGTAGTTGCGATAGCGACCGAGGCCTTCGAGCAGCAGATCGCCATCGGGATGCAACAGGATCTGGTTCGCGTGCGCAGCGATCAGATACTGACCCTGCGTCATCATATTGGCGACCGCGATGACTTCCTTGCCCGAGGCCTTGAAGCGGTCGAGCGCGGCGCCGATCTCGTGCAGCGTCGACATGCCGGCCGCGCTGATCTGCTCGGGTTCAAGCACGATGCGCTCGATGCGCTTATCCGCGGTAGCGGCGTCGATCGCGCGCACGATGTCGCGCAGCTGCGTCTCATGCGCCTTGCTGCCGAGCACACCCGCGAGCGCGCGCTGCGCCGGCTCGGAAGTATACTGTTCCACAATGCGGCCTTTCGGGTTGAGCACCAGCGCGGTATGTTCGTCCAACAGGCGGCCAGTACCGCCGCGTAGGGCGAGCACGAACCCGATCAGCAGCAAGAGAAAGATCAGGTTGAACACCAGCCGGCGCGTGAAATTGAGCAAATTCCACAGCCCAACGAAGAATCCGGCGATAAAACCACGTTTTTGTTCTGCCATAAGAAAATCCAGTAGCGGCGCGACTTGCCGCAGTCAGTCTGGCTGCAGACTACCCTAAATCGTGCTGCCGGCACACGCGCGGAAAGTCATGCCGTTGTAACTCGGCTTGCACGTAAAAAGCGCGCCAGAAGCAGCGCCGCGGCGGCGGTCAGACCCGCCGCAAGGCCGATCCACATGCCGGGCGCGCCATAACCTGCGCGAAACGCGAGCCAGTAACCGACTGGCATGCCGATGCCCCAGTAGGCAAGCGCCGTTATGAGCATCGGCACGGTGGTGTCCTTGAGCCCACGCAGCGCGCCATTGGCGGTGACCTGAAAGCGACGACGCGCGCATCGTCGGTGTAGCCGCGCGCGATCGCGAACGAAAACAGGGCCATCACCGAAGCGGACACGAACTGCGTCGCGAGCGAGAGCGAGATGCCTGCAAGTCCCGCCGCGCGCGCCGCGCGCGCGTCGCCGCGCCCGAGCGCATGGCCGACGCGTACGGTCGTCGCCATCGCCAGACCCAGCGGTACCATGAACGTTACCGACGCGACATTGATCGCCACCTGATGGCTCGCAACCGTGACTTCGCCCAGCGTCGCGAGCAGCAGTGCGGTGCACACGAACAGCGTCGATTCCATCAAGACCGCAACGCCCATCGGGACACCAAGGCGCAGCAGCGCTGCAATCTCGCGCCAATCCGGCGCATCGAAGCGCGCGAACGGCGCGACCTCGGCGTACTTGCTGCGCCGCGCGAGATAGCGCGCGAACGCGGCGACCTGCAGCCACAGGACGATCGCGGTCGCATATCCCGACCCTTGCGCGCCGAGCGCCGGAAATCCGAAGCGGCCATACATCAGCGTGTAGCCGATCGGCGCGAGCAGCGCGAGGCCGAGCAGACCGAAGTACATCGTCGGCCGCGTCAGCGCGAGACCCTCCGACAGGCCGCGCAAGGCGAAATACGTCGTCAGCGCCGGCGCGCCCCAGGCGAGCGCACGCAGAAATTTCACCGTGTCTGCGGCGATGTCCGCATCGACGCCGACTGCGGCGAGCAGATACGGCGAGCCGTAACGCACCGCAAGCAGCAGGCCGACGCCAAGCAGCGCCGCGAGCCACAGCGCCTGACGAAACACCATGCCACAACGTGCGCGTTCACCGGCACCGGCGAGCTGTGCGACCGTTGGCGGCAACGCCATCATCACGCCGATCGCGGTGACGATCGCGAGCGACCACACATTCGCGCCGACCGCGACCGCGGCGAGCGTATGCGCGTTCAGATGTCCGGCCAGCAGGGTGTCGATCACATTCATACCGATCGACGAGAGCTGGCCGAGGATCAGCGGTGCGGCGAGCACGGCAGTGTCGCGCAGCTCGCGTCGCGGCGCAGCCGGCACGCCTGCGCCGTTAACGGCATTCATCGGCATTCGGACGGATCGCTCGCTTGGGCCAGCACGCGACTATAACGGCGCCATCACCGCTTGGCGATGCGAACCATCGCGAACAACACGCGCAGTTCAATGCGCGAGGGTGGCGGCGCGCTGTTCGGGTGTCATCTGCAGCAATTGGCGGCGATAGCCTTCGCGTTGCTCGGGCGGCTGCGCGCGCCAGGCGCGGATCGCCGCCATGCGCTGCTGCGGCGTAAGCGACTCCATCATCTCGCGCGTGGCGTGTCGCTCTTCCTTGGGCACGCTCTGGATGAACTCGTGCACCACGCCGGCGCGGTTCTGCGCACCGGCGCCCTCGAGAAAGGCGGCGCGTTCGGCCGGACTCATGCGCTCGAAACGCTCGCGCAGCTGCATGCGCTCCTCGGGCGGCAGTGCGTCGAAACGCTTGAACGCGTTGCGCAAGCGCTCCTGCTGCTCGGGCGGCAGCTGCTGGAATTGCTGATAACGCTGATGCAGGCGCGCGCGCTGTTCGGGCGTCATCGTCGCCCATTTCTGCATGCGCTCGCTGATTTGCGCGCGCTGCTCGGGACCAAGCCGCGGCCAGCGCTGCGAGACCTGGCGCAGATGCTCCTGCACGTCGGGTGCGAGCTCATTCCAGATCTCCCGCACCGGCGCAAGGATCTGCTGCTGCTCGGGCCGCAGTAAAGACCAGGGCATCGGCGCGAGCGTGGGCTCGGTCGCATGCGGCGGCACAGGTGGTGGCGGCATGCTGCCGGCCTGCGCCGCGAACGCAGACACGCACGCGCTCGCGCCGACGACGAGTAGCAGTGCGCTGGCACAACTAGCGGGTTGATAGCGCTTCAACCTTCCCCTTCCTTACGCTGCGCGTTCTGCGCATCGAGCCAGGCGTAGAACTCCAGGTCCTGATAAAACTCCGGTGTATCCGCGCTGCCGTCGTCCACGTCGGCTGCGACCGCTGCTGCCGATGGGCTCGACACATCGCCGCCGGCATGATGCGGCTGCCATACGGCGAGCGCAAGCAGCAGCGCACACGCGCTCGCAAGTCCCGCCGGCAGGAACCAGAATTGCGCCGGGCGCCGCGCGCGCGTCGTGAGCGCGGCCTGACGTGCACGGTTCAAACGCGACAGGGTCGCGGCATCCAGACCGTTGGCGGAGTCATCAAGCAGGCGTTTGGCCTGCGTGGTCCATTCAGGGAGTGCGTTTTTGTCGAAGTTGCTCATTGGTGATCCTCCAGCGCGCGCCGCAAGGCCGCGAGCGCACGCGAGAGGTGCGTCTTCACGCTGCCTTCGCTGCACTGCATGACCTTGGCGGTCGTGGCCACATCGAAACCTTCCCATAGCCGCAACAAGAACGCCTGGCGCTGTCGCCCCGGCAAATTCTGCAGGGCCGCGTCGAGCGCCTTACCCGCCTCGGAGCCGGCGAGTCGCAGCAGCGGACCGGGCTCCTGCAGATCGGGCGTCTGCGACAGCGGATCGACGTAGTCGCCATCCTCGCTCTCGTGGCGATCGAATACCGCGAGCCAGCGGTTGCGCACATTGCGGCGACGATGCAAATCGTTGAGGCGGCTGTCGAGCACGCGGTAGAACAGCGGCGCCCACTCCGCCGCCGGCTTGGCCGCGTAGTTGCGTACGAAACCGCACATCGCGTCCTGCACCAGATCGAGCGCGTCATCGCGATTGCCGCAACCGAGTTCGGCCATGCGCAGGGCGCGGCGTTCGACGCCGCGCAGGAATTCATCGAGGGCGCGCTGATTTGTGCTGACCGCATCCACGCGTTCGGCTGAGTCCGTTGGAATGGGAGCGGGTATTGTGCCAGCGGAAAGCGTCATGACGTATGCTCGTATGGTCGCTTCTTTCAACGCGCGAGGCACCCTGGCGTTGACGTCTTGCGCAGGCTTGACAAATGCAGTTTGTGCACAAGCACAAAAACCGCCGCCGGAGCGTGTGACTCACGCGCGGCCGGTCTGGTTTGAAGCAAAAAATATACGTATAAGCAATTGATTTTGAAAATATATTTCAAATTGGTTAAAGAATCACCAAGCCGAGCGCAGGCACGTAATGACGCGCCCTGAAGGGCCCTTGCTCAGGCTCAATCCACAGACTTATCCACAGATGTTGTGGATAAGCGAAAAAGCTCAATCATGGCGATAGGTTGCAGGCAAAACGTGATGCGTTACTTACGACTTTCGTGCAAGCCACGAATTTTCGCCGCAGCTTGGGATTTTTTACTCGCGTGAGGGCGCTTTCGACACCCGTCCTGCGCGTCGCGATCGCCGTGCCGCTGGCGCAGACTTTCGACTATTTGCCACCGCGCGGGATCGAAGCACGGACGATCGCGGCCGGCACGCGTCTTGCCGTGCCGTTCGGTCGCGGTGAGCGTGTCGGCATCGTGCTCGGCCATGCCGAAGACAGCGTCATTGAGCCCGACAAGCTGCGCTGCGCGCTGCGCGTGCTCGACGACGCGCCGCTATTGTCCGCTGAACTGGTGCAGACGCTGGCCTGGGCCGCGCGTTACTACCAACATCCGCTTGGGGAGGTAATGGAAACGGCGCTGCCGGCGAGCCTGCGCCGCGTGCAGGCACTGCCCACGCCCGCAGGCGAGCGAGCGCTCGTGCGCGCGAGCGCGCCTGTCGATGCCGAACTGCCGCGCAAAGGATCGCGCGCGGCCGCGCTGCTCGACCTGCTTGCCCCGGGACCGCTCACGTACACCGCACTTGACGCGCGCCTGCCCGGCTGGCGCAGCGCTGCGACGAATTTGCGCAAGCGCGGACTCGTGCTCACGACGACGCTGCAAACGCGCCTGCTCCCTGTCGCACCGATTGCGGGTCCACCGCTGAGCGAGGAACAGCGTGCCGCGGTCGATGCAATCGCCACGCATGCCGGTGAGTTCGCGCCCGTGGTACTCGAAGGCATCACCGGCAGCGGCAAGACCGAAGTCTATCTTGCGCTGATCGCGCAAGCGCTCGCGCGCGGTGAACAGGCGCTCGTGCTCGTGCCGGAGATCGGCTTGACGCCGCAGACGCTGCGGCGCTTCCGCGAACGCCTCGCCTGCCGTATCGCGGTGCTGCATTCGGGTCTTGCCGACGGCGAACGCGCGCGCGCCTGGCTCGCAGCCGCGCGCGGCGAAGCACAGGTGATCATCGGCACGCGTTCGGCCGTGCTGGTGCCGTTGGCGCGTGCCGGGATAATCGTCGTCGACGAGGAGCACGATGCTTCGTACAAGCAGCAGGAGGGCTGGCGCTATCACGCGCGTGATCTGGCGCTCGTACGCGGCAAGGCGCTCGGCGTGCCGGTCGTGCTCGATGGTGCGCGCTATTCGCGCCTGCACCTGTCTTCACGCCCGGGCGCCGCGCGTGTGCCGCGGTTTCAACTGATCGATCTGCGCGGCAAATCGCTGCAGCACGGTCTTGCCGATACGACGATCACGGCCTTGCGTGCTTGCCTTGCGCGCGGCGAACAGGCACTCGTGTTCCGCAACCGCCGCGGCTATGCGCCGGTGCTTGCCTGTCACGTCTGTGCCTGGCATGCAGCCTGCGCGCGTTGCGACAAGCCGCTGACCTGGCATCGCGGCGCGGCGCAACTCGCCTGCCATCACTGCGGCGCGCAGCAGCGCGTGCCGTCCGCGTGCCCGCAATGCGGCAACGCGCATCTTGCGCCGCTCGGACATGGCACCGAGCGTCTCGAAGAAACGCTGGCGCAACTATTCCCGCAAACGTCGCTCGTGCGCATCGATCGCGAAACGACGCGGCGCAAGCATGCGTTCGACGATCTCTTCGGCACGCTCGCCGAAGACAAGCCGGCGTTGATCGTCGGCACACAGATGCTCGCCAAGGGGCACGATCTGCCGAACCTCACGCTGGTGGTAATCGTCGGCGTCGATGAGGGGCTGTACAGCGTCGATTTCCGCGCCGAGGAGCGCCTCGCGCAGTTGATCGTTCAGGTGGCCGGACGCGCCGGACGCGCGCGCAAACCGGGCGCGGTGCTGTTGCAGACACATGAACCCGAGCATCCGCTGCTGCAAACCGTGTTGCGCCAAGGCTATGCAGTGGCTGCGATGCGTCTGCTGCGCGAACGCAGCGAGGCCGGACTGCCACCTTATGCGCATCTCGCGCTGCTGCGCGCGCAGGCGGCACAAGCCACGCACACCGATGCGTTTCTGCACGCCGCATGCGCGCTCGCGGACGCACCGCAAGGCGTTGCCCTGCTCGGCCCGATGCCGGCGCCGATGCCGCGTCGCGCCGGCATGCAGCGCGCGCAACTTCTGCTCAGCGCGGAGGAGCGCACACACCTGCACGCATTCCTGCCCGACTGGATCGCGCGCGTACGGCACTTGAGCGAGGCGCGCCGCGTGCGTTGGTCGATAGACGTCGACCCAATCGATTTATACTAAAGAAGCATCGCAGTCACGGCGTTCGACAGATGGACTTACACCTGCATCATGTCGTGATCATCGGCGGCGGATTCGCCGGCCTGTGGGCGGCGCGTGCGCTACGGCGCGGGCCGGTGCGCATCACCCTGATCGATCGCACCAATCATCATCTGTTTCAGCCGCTGCTGTACCAGGTCGCGACCGCGGGCTTGTCGTCGCCCGACATCGCAGCGCCGCTGCGGCATATCCTGCGCGGGCAGGCGAACGTGGAAGTGCGTCTCGCGCAGGTCGAGCGCATCGATCCCACCGCGCGCTGCGTGCACTGCGCGGATGGCGCAGTGCTCGACTACGACACGCTGCTCGTCGCCACAGGCGCCGCGCATGCCTATTTCGGGCATGATGAGTGGGCTGCGCATGCACCGGGACTCAAGACGCTCGACGACGCGCTGCGCCTGCGTCGGGATCTGCTGCTCGCGTTCGAGCGCGCGGAAGCAGACAGCGATCCGCAGCGGCGCGAGGCCTGGTTGAGTTTTGCCATCGTCGGCGGCGGACCAACCGGGGTCGAACTCGCAGGCACGCTCGCGGAAATCGCGCGGCACACGTTGAAGCGCGAGTTCCGCCACATCGATCCGGCCGCAGCGAAGGTGCGCCTGATCGAGGCCGGCCCGCGCATACTATCGAGCTTCCCCGAATCCTTGTCGTCCAAGGCGCGCGCGCAGCTTGAACGTCTCGGCGTCGAAGTCGTCACCGGCACGCCGGTGACGCAGATAAATGCTGAAGGGTATCGGCTCGGCGAGAAGTTCATTCCGGCGCGCACCGTAGTGTGGGCCGCCGGCGTTGCGGCCTCGCCGCTCGCGCGCTCGCTCGACGTGCCGCTCGATCGAGCGGGCCGCGTGCTGGTGCATCCCGATCTCACCGTGCCGGGGCATCCGGAAATTTTCGTCGCGGGCGATCTCGCGGCGCTCACGCAGAACGGCAAGCCCTTGCCCGGTGTTGCGCCGGTTGCCAAGCAGATGGGTGCACATGTCGCGCGCACGATCCGCAATCGGCTCGCGGGCAAGACGACACCGCCATTTCGCTATCGCGACTACGGCAATCTCGCCACGATCGGGCGCATGGCGGCGATCGTCGACCTGCATGGCCTCAAGCTGTCCGGCGCGCTGGCCTGGTGGTTCTGGCTCGTCGCGCACGTGTTCTTCCTGATCGGCTTCCGCAACCGCCTCGCCGTACTGCTGAACTGGACCTGGGCATATTGGACTTATCAGCGCGGCGCGCGCATCGTCGTCGGCAACGATGCGGGCGCGCAGAGTGATGCGCAAAATGAAACGGCCCGGTTGCCCGGGCCGCCATGAAACATTCAGCAGAAGCTGTTTGTTGAGAGTGCGGGCTGATCTTCG
>VBNZ01000139.1:7550-14914 GCA_005877675.1 Gammaproteobacteria bacterium | reverse complement strand
CCATCTCCGTACTGGCCGACATGGGGCTCGGGGAACAGGCAGCGTTCCTGCGTTCGGTGCTCGAAGGCTCGACCGAATACGCGATCGTCGCCAAGGACCTCAACGGCCACATCCTCGCCTGGAACGAAGGCGCCAGACGCATCTACGGTTACGATCCGGGCGATGTGCTCGGCAAGAGCGCATTCCTGCTGCACGATCCGGCGGATGTCGCCAACGGCCGCGCGTCCGCCTTTCTCGAACAAGCGCGCGCCGCGGGCAAGTGGGAAGGCCGCATCGGGCGCGTGCGCAAGGACGGAAGCCGCTTTACCGCGCAGGTGACAATGACCCTGCGCCGCGATCCGTCCGGCACGCCGCTCGGCTTCACCATGATTTCGCGCGACCTGACCGAAGCCGAGCGCGTTGACCGCGAGCTGCGCGAGTCGCAGGAATATAACCGCGGCCTGATCGAATCCAACATCGACGCGCTTATGACCACTGATGCGCTCGGCATCATCACCGACGTCAACCGGCAGATGTGCGAGCTGACGGGCGTGCCGCGCGCCGAACTGATAGGCACGCCGTTCAAGCGCTATTTCACGGAGCCACAGCGCGCCGAGGACGGCATCCGTAAGGTGCTGACCGAAGATCGCGTCACCAACTACGAGCTCACTGTCAACGCGCGCGGCGGGCGCCAGACCGTCGTGTCGTACAACGCCACCACGTTCCGCTCGGTCGACGGCAAGCTCAAGGGCGTGTTCGCCGCCGCGCGCGACATCACCGAGCAGAAGCGGTTGGAAGAGGATCTGCGCCAGGCGCAGAACTATACGCGCAGCCTGATCGAGGCCTCGGTCGATGCGCTGATGACGGTTGATCCGGAGTTCCGGATCATGGATGTTAACGACCAGACCGTACGCCTCACCGGTTTCAACCGCGAGGACCTGATCGGCAGCCCGTTCCCCGAATACTTCAACGACGCCGATCGCGCGAGCGACGGCGTGCAGCAAACCCTTGCGCAGGGTTTCGTCACCGACTACGTGCTCGCGCTGCGCGCGAAGTCCGGCAAGGAGGTGCTAGTTTCGTTCAACGCCTCGGTGTTCAAGGACACCGACGGCAACATCAAGGGCATTTTCGCCGCCGCGCGCGACATCACCGAGCAGAAGCGGTTGGAAGAGGATCTGCGCCAGGCGCAGAACTACACACGCGGCCTGATCGAATCCTCGGTCGATCCGATGATCACGGTCGACCCGAACCTCACCGTCACCGACGTCAACGAGCAGATGGTGCGCATGACCGAGGTCGCGAAGGACAAGCTGATCGGCAGCCGTTTCGACCGCTACTTCACCGAACCCGAGCGCGCTTCCGCCGGCGTACGCCAGACCCTGCGGGAAAGCTACGTCACTAACTACGAGCTTACGCTGCACACGCCCAGCAGGCGCCAGATCGTGGTCTCGTTCAACGCCTCGATTTTCCGCGACGCCACCGGCAAGGTGCGCGGCATCTTCGCGGTGGCACGCGACGTCACTGAGCAGCGCGGCCTCGAGCAGCAGTTGCGCGAGCAGCAGAATTACAGCCGCAGCCTGATCGAGGCTTCGGTCGACGCGCTGGTTACGGTGGACCCCGACGGCCGCGTTACCGACGTCAACGAGCAGATGATCCGCCTCACCGGCCACGGCCGCCAGAAGCTGGTCGGCAGCCCGTTCGCTGACTACTTCACCGCCCCCGAACGCGCGCGCGCCGGCGTGAAGGAGACGTTCGACGCCGGCGTCGTCAAGAACTACGACCTTGTGGTGCGCTCGAGCGCAGGCGTGGAGACCATCGTCTCGTTCAACGCTTCGGTGTTTCGCGACATTGAAGGCCGTGTGGCAGGCATCTTCGCGGCGGCACGCGATGTTCGAATCCAACATCGACGCGCTGATGACCACCGACACGTTGGGTATCATAACTGACGTCAACCGCCAGATGTGCGCCGTCACCGGCCGCGTCAGCGATGAGTTGATCGGCACGCCGTTCAAGGACTACTGCACCGATTCAAAGCGCGCTGAAGACGGCATCCGCAACGTGCTGGCCGAAGGCCGCGTCACGAACTACGAATTGGTCATCCGCGCCAAGGACGGCAAGGAACTCGCGGTTTCGTACAACGCCACGACGTTCACCGGCGAGGACGGCAAGCTCAACGGAGTGTTTGCAGCGGCGCGTGACATCACCGACCAGAAACGCCTGGAAGAACAACTGCGTCAGGCGCAGTCTTACAATCGAGGCCTGATCGAATCCTCGGTCGACGCGATGCTCACGGTCGCGCCGGACTACACTATTACCGACGTCAACGAGCAGATGGTACGGCTGTCCGGTTATAGCCGAGGCCAGCTAATCGGCAGTTCGTTCAAAGAGTACTTCTCCGAACCTGAGCGCGCGGCATCCGGCGTCAAGAAGACGCTCGATGAAGGCTATGTAACGAATTACGAACTGAGCCTGCGCTCGCGCCACCGGCGCCAGATCCTGGTTTCGTTCAACGCGTCCGTTTTCAAGGACGACGACGGTAACGTGCGCGGTATTTTCGCCGTAGCGCGCGATGTGACCGAGCAGCGCCGCCTTGAGGAAAAACTGCGCGAGTCGGAGAACTACAACCGCGGCCTGATCGAATCCTCGGTCGACGCCTTGGTGACGGTGAATCCGGATCTGACCATCACTGATGTCAACAACCAAATGGTGCTGCTTACCGGTTATCCGCGCGAGGAACTGGTCGGCACACCGTTCAAGGATTATTTCACCGAGCCCGAGCATGCCGCCGCCGGCGTGCGCCAGACACTCGACGAAGGCACGGTGACGAACTATGAGCTGGTACTGAAGTCGCTTTCGGGCAAGCGCACCGTTGTCTCGTTCAACGCTGGCACGTTCAAGGACACCGCTGGCCGCATCGCCGGAATCCTTGCCGCGGCGCGAGACATTACCGCGCAGAAAAAACTTGAGGAGCAGCTGCGCGACCAGCAGAACTACAACCGCAGCCTGATCGAATCCTCGGTCGACGCGTTGATGACGGTGGACCCCAACGGCATCATTGCCGACGTCAACGAGCAAACGGTGAAACTCTCCGGCTACAACCGCAAGCAGCTCATCGGCAGTCCGTTCGTCGATTACTTCACCGATCCGGAACTCGCCAGCTCCGGTGTCAAGAAGACTTTCGATGCCGGTCAGGTGACCAACTACGAACTCGTGGTCAAGTCGAAATCCGGCCGCCGCGTACCAGTGTCGTTCAACGCCGCAGTGTTCCGCGAAACCTCGGGTGAGGTTGGTGGCATCCTCGCTGCAGCCCGCGAGATCACGCATCAGAAGCGCATCGAGCAGGAGCTGCGCGACCAACAAACCTACACGCGCGGACTAATCGAATCCAACATCGACGCGCTGATCACCACCGACCCGATCGGCATCATCACCGACGTCAACGCGCAGATGTGCGAGATCACCGGCTGCGAGCGCGCGGAGCTGATCGGCACCGCATTCAAGCAGTACTTCGCCGACCCGAAGGCCGCGGAAGACGGCATCCGCAGGGTGCTCGGCGAGGGCCGCGTGACCAACTACGAGCTTACGATCCGATCCAAGTCGGGGCGCGAGACGGTGGTGTCGTACAACGCCACCACCTTCGTCGGCGCCGACGGCAAGCCAGAAGCGCCTCGAAGATCAGATCACCCAGCGCAACAGGGAGCTGACCGAGGCAACCACGTTCGTCAACAACATCCTCGAATCCTCGACCGAGTATTCGATCATCGCGATGGACCTCGACGGCAACATCCTGGCGTGGAACCAGGGCGCGCGGCGCACCTACGGCTACGAGGCCGAGGAGATGGTTGGCAAGGCGAACGCGCGCATGCTGCACGCGCCCGAGGACATCGAGCACGGGCGCAACACCGACGCGCTCTACGCGGCGCTGAAGATCGGCAAGTTCGAGGGCGAGTTCCAGCGCCTGCGCAAGGGCGGGCAGCGCTTCACCGCGCAGGTCGCCATTACCTTGCGCCGCGACGACCAGAGAAAGCCGGTCGGCTTCGTGCTGATCTCCAAGGACGTCACCGCGCAGAAGGCGCTGGAAGAGCAGCTCAAGCGCAAGAACGAAGAGCTTGAGGAACAGAACACGCGCGTGCAGCAGGCCAACCGCATGAAGAGCGAATTCCTCGCCAACATGTCGCACGAGCTGCGCACGCCGCTCAACGGCATCATCGGCTTTGCCGAGCTTATGCACGACGGCCGGGTCGGACCTGTCTCGGCGCAGCATCAGGAATACCTGGCAGACATCCTGAGCAGNNCACCTGCTGCAGCTGATCAACGACGTGCTCGACCTGGCCAAGGTCGAATCCGGCAAGATCGAGCTGCGCGCAGAGCCCATCGAATTGGCGCGCCTGGTCGGCGAAGTGCGCGACGTGCTGCGCACGATCACGGCGAATAAACACATCAAGGTTGAAGTAGAGGTCTCGCCGGAACTCACCGGCGTCGTAGGCGATCCGTCCAAGCTCAAGCAGATCCTCTACAACTATGTCTCCAACGCGCTCAAGTTCAGTCCCGACGACGGCAAGGTGTGGATCCGCTGTCTGCCCGTTGGCAGCGAGCACTTCCGCATCGAGGTCGAAGACACCGGCATCGGCATCCGCAGCGAGGACATGGATCGGTTGTTCGTCGAATTCCAGCAGCTCGATGCCAGCACGGCGAAGCGTTTCCAAGGGACCGGCCTTGGGCTCGCGCTGACCAAGCGGCTGACCGAAGCACACGGCGGTCACGTCGAAGTGCGCAGCGTGGTCGGCAAGGGCAGCGTGTGATAAGCCGTTGCCCGACGTCGCGGCATCCGACGGCGCGCCTACGGTGCTGGTCATCGAAGACGATTCGAATGAACGAAAGTGGTTGTCGCGCACCTTGGCCGAGGCAGGCTATGGCGTGGTCAGCGTCGCCAGTGGTGCCGAGGCGATCAGCGCGGCGCGCGAGCGCCGTTTCGACGCGATGACGCTCGACTTGCTGCTGCCCGACATGAACGGCTGGGAAGTGCTCGAAGCCGTGCGTGGTACGCCGCAGAATGCGCATATCAGCACCGTCGTGATCACTGTCGTCAAGGACGGGGCCAACGGCCGCGGCGTGCAGGATCTGCTGGTCAAGCCGGTATCGCCCGAGGCCCTACTCGCGAGTCTACGCCGTGCCGGCGTTCCGCCGGAGGATGGCGCGATCCTGGTGGTCGACGACGATGCGCCAACGCTGCATATGGCTGCGCTGGCGCTCATCGAGCTGGGTTACCGCCCGGTCTGCGAGCAACGTGCCGCCGACGCGCTGCGCTTTATCGAAAACGAGCAGCCAGCGGCAATCGTGGTGGACTTGATTATGCCGGAGATGACCGGCTTTGAGCTCATCGAGCGGTTGCGAGCCGCGCCTAACGCGCGTGACCTGCCGATCATCGTCTGGACGGCACGTGATCTCGGCGAAGAAGACGTCAAGCGACTGCGCGGCAGCGGCGAGACGGTAATTGCCAAGACACCGGGCGATATTGGCCCCCTGCTCAGGGAATTGCGTCGCGTCACACGCAGTGGAAATCACGCGGCGGAAGTTGCGGCAATCGCTGCGGGCGGGGAGAGCTGAATGTCCGGCATGCCCGTCACGCATACGATGGCCGAAGCAAACTTCGGGATGCTGCTCGAATCGATGCCCGATGGCATCGTCATGGCCAATCACACCGGGTCGATCGTGCTTGCCAATAGCCAGGCCGAAAAATTGTTTGGCTATGACCGCGGCGAACTGCGCGGGCAGTCGATCGAAGTGCTGCTGCCGCCGCGCTTGCGCGCCGCGCATGCGGCCCATCGCAGCAGTTTTTTCGCGCAGCCGCGCGTGCGCTCGATGGGCGCAGGGCTCGAACTCAACGGCGTACGCAAGGATGGCACCGAGTTCGCGGTCGAGATCAGCCTCAGCCCGATCGCGACCGACGTCGGCACGCTGGTGATGAGCGCGGTCCGCGACATCAGCGAGCGCAAGCGCATCGAGCGCGTGCTGCAGGAAAAGAATGCGGAGTTGCTCATCGCTGCGCAGGCCAAGGACCGCTTCCTGGCCAACATGTCGCACGAGTTGCGCACGCCACTCAACGGCATCATCGGATTTGCCGAGTTGATGCACAACGGCAAGCTGGGCGCGGTCTCGGAGCCGCACCGCGAGTATCTCGGCGACATCCTCACCAGCGCGCGCCATCTGCAGCATTTGATCAACGACGTGCTCGACCTGGCACGGGTCGGAGCCGGCAGGATCGAACTGCGTCCCGAGCCGATAGACCTCGCGCGCCTGATCGACGAAGTACGCGCGACGCTGCACACCGTCGCGGCCAGAAAAAGCATTGTCGTCGCGGTGCAGGTGGCGCCGGAACTCCAGGTTGTCGTCGGCGATCAATCGCGCATCAAGCAGATCCTCTACAACTACCTGTCCAACGCGATCAAATTCAGTCGCGAACATGGGTACGTGCAGATCCGCTGCAGCCTCGAGAGCGAAGCGAACTTCCGCATCGAAGTCGAGGATCATGGCATCGGCATCGCTGCTGCCCACAAGGCGCACCTGTTCGTCGAGTTCCAGCAACTCGATGCCGGCCCCGCCAAGCGCTATCAGGGCACCGGCCTGGGCCTGGCGTTGGCCCGGCAGCTTGCCGAGGCCCAGGGCGGCCGGGTCGACGTGCGTAGCGTGGTGGGCGAGGGCAGCGTATTCGGCGCGGTGTTGCCGCGAAACTTTGTAGTGGCGGGCGGCACGGCTTCGGAAGGGCTTGCCCCCATCGCTACGCGGAGCCGTGACTGACATGAGCGGCGAACCCATCCTCGTGGTCGACGACAATCCGATCAACCTGAAGCTCGTGCGCGTGCTGTTGTTCGGTGAAGGTTACGAAGTGCGCGCCGCGCTCGATGCCGAAGAGGCCGTGGAGATGTTGCAAGCGTTTCGCCCACGGCTGATCCTGATGGATCTGCAACTGCCCGGCATGGATGGCTACGAACTGACGCGACGGCTCAAGGCAGACGCGCAGACCAACGGCATCGTGATCCTTGCGGTCACTTCCTATGCGATGAAGGGTGACGAGCAACGTGCGCTCGACGCCGGCTGCGACGGCTACATCTCCAAGCCGATCGACACCGAGGCATTGCCACGCATCATTGCGACTTACCTTCTCGCGCGGGGAGATTCGCCGCTATGAACGATTCCGTTCGTATCCTCGTGGTCGAAGATAATGCTGTCTCACGCAAGCTGTTGCGCGTCACGCTGGAAACCGAAGGCTACGCCGTGGTCGCTACCGCGGACGCACAAAACGCGATCGCAGCACTTACGCGCGAACGCTTCGACATGGTGCTGCAAGATCTGGTACTGCCGGATATGCACGGCTTCGAGCTGAT
>VBNZ01000139.1:6794-7251 GCA_005877675.1 Gammaproteobacteria bacterium | reverse complement strand
CCGGATATCATCTTCAGCGACGTGCTGATGCCGAACATGGATGGCTTCAAGCTGTGCCTCGCGGTGCGCGGCGATCCCGCGCTGTGCCGGATACCGCTCGTGCTGGTGTCGGCGCACTACAGTTCGACGACCGACCACGAACTTGCGCGACGTGTTGGAGCCAACGCCTTGCTGCAGGGCACACCGGAGTTCGCCGATGTTCCCCAGGTGCTGGAGCAGGCGCTGCTGCAGGGTGCGCCGCCCGTGCCGGACAACGCTGAGGGTGAACTCGAGCTCGACCATGCCGCCGCGCTCAGCCGGCAAATGGAAAAGCAGCTGATGACGATGGGCGGGCTGGCCCAGCGCTGCACGCTGCTGGGCGCCGAGGTCTCGCTGCTCGGCGGTGTCACCGCCGCGCTGGCGCGGCAGCGCGATCCCGACGAGGCGCTGCGCAGCGTGCTCGCGGCCACGCTCGATG
>VBNZ01000139.1:0-6757 GCA_005877675.1 Gammaproteobacteria bacterium | reverse complement strand
TGCAGTTGAATCACGCGATCGGCTTCGACGGCACCGAACAGGTCCGGCTGGACCAGTGGCTCGCGCAGCAGTCGTCTTTCGTGGACCGCTTCCCCGGCGAAGGTGTCGCCCTGACGCTGGCCAGCACCGAACTCGCTTCCTCGTCGCGCACTCTGCTCAAGGCAATCGGCGTCGAAGCCATGCAATTGATCCCGCTGGTCTCGCGAAGCGGGGATATGGGCCTGCTGGTGCTCGGCGCGCAGCGCACCGACATCGGGTCACACAATGCGGTCGCCTTCGGCCGCGCGTTTGCGGGGCAGATCGTGCTCGCGCTGGAACTGACGCAGGCGTTTGCCAACACTGCGGATGCCGAGCACCGCTTCCGCGAGATCGCCGAGAACATCCGCGAGGTGTTCTTCCTTACCGACATCGACAACTCCAAGGTGCTTTACGTAAGCCCCGCGTACGAACAGATCTGGTGCCGCAGTTGCGCCTCGCTGTACGCCAATCCCGCGTCCTGGACCGAGGCAATCCATCCGGACGACCGCGAGCGCGTGCTCACTACCGACCAGCCGGGACCGCGCGAATCGGGTTTCGATCTGGAGTACCGCATCGTGCAGCCCGACGGTGCGATCCGCTGGATTCATGCGCGTGGCTGGCCGGTGCGTAACGAGTCCGGCACCTCCTACCGCATCGCCGCCACCGCGGAGGACATCACCGAACGCAAGCAGCAGCAGGACAAGGTCGTTCGGTTGAATCGCATCCGGGCGCTCATCGGCGGCATCAGTTCGGCGATATTGCGTACGCGTGACAGCGATGAACTGCTCGCGGAGGCGTGCCGGGTGGCCGGCACGGAAGGCTTGTTTCCGATGGTCTGGGCAGTCGCGGTCGACGCGGGGTCGAAGGCGATGCGAACCGTTGCATCATTCGGTAGCGATGAGCAATCGGCCGATTTCCTCAGGCTGGTCCTAAAGACGTTGCCCAACGAAGTCCTGCCCGCGTCGCAGGCAGTCCACGGTGCGCGCACGGTCGTGTTCGACGACCTGTGCGCCTATCCCGCGGCCGCGCCGATCCGTGCAGAGCTGCAGCGTCGGGGATTTCTTTCCGGCGCCTCCCTTCCGCTGTCTGTGGCGGGCCGCGTCGTTGCTGCGCTGGTGATCGCCGGGCCGGAGCCGCATTTCTTCGACGCCGAGGAGATGGAACTGCTCGAGTGGTTGGCCAACGACCTGTCGTTCGCCCTGGAGGATATCGAGAAATCTCGACGCCTGGCACACCTGGTCTTGTTCGATGCATTGACCGGGCTGCCCAATGAGCACCTGTTCCGGGATCGCGCGGAGCAGTTCGTCCAGGCGGCGCGGCAGCAGCGCAGTGAAGTGTGCTTCGTCGTAGTCGATCTGGAGCACTTCACTGCCGTCAACGATTCGTTCGGCCGCCACGTTGGAGATGCGTTGTTGCGCGAAGTGGGAAATCGCCTCCAGCGGCAACTGGTTGGGCCATTTGCGCTCGGCCGTATTGCAGCGGACACGTTCGCCGTGGCATTTCCGTGCAGTGAATCCTCTCAGGCCCTCGGATTGCATGAAACGATATTTTCTGCGTTCACGCAGCCCTTTGCGATCGGTGACGACACGATTTCCATCTCCGCCCAGGCGGGCATTGCGTTCTTTCCCAGCGACGGCGACGACGGCAGCGGCGTGTTCAGGGGCGCCGAAGTGACACTCAAGATGGCGCGGAACTCGGGCCAGCGCTACCTGTACTACTCCAGCGAGATACACGCCCGAATTGCACAACGTCGGGCGCTCGAAGGGCAATTGCGCAAGGCACTCGACACGCAGCAGTTTGTGCTGCATTACCAGGCGCGAATCGAGATGCTCAGTGGCGAACTGGTCGGGGCCGAGGCGCTGATCCGCTGGCAGCACCCTGAGCGTGGGCTTGTGCCCCCCGGTGAATTCATCGCATTTGCCGAGGAGACCGGCATGATCGTGCCAATCGGCGCCTGGGTGATACGGCAGGTCTGCGCACAGCAAGCAGCCTGGATCGCGGCGGGGATCGCGGTCGTGCCGGTGGCAGTCAACGTGTCCGCGTCGCAATTCGGCACCGGCGACCTGGCGCAGATCGTGCGAGATGCGCTGAAGGCGCGCGCACTCGATGCAAAGTATCTCGAGCTGGAACTCACCGAGAGCGCGGTGATGAGCGACCCGAATGCGGCCAAGAGCATCCTGAAGGAATTGCACAAGTCCGGCGTGAATCTCGCGCTGGACGATTTCGGCACCGGCTATTCTTCGCTCGCGCACCTCAAGGCATTTCCGTTCGACGTGGTGAAGATCGACCAGAGCTTTGTCGCCAACATCATCAGCAATCCCGAGGATGCGGCCATTGCCAGCGCAATCATCGCCATGGCGCATCGCCTGAGCCTGAAAGTCGTCGCTGAAGGCGTGGAGACGCAAGGGCAGTTCAACTATCTGCGCGGGCTGGGTTGCGACGGAATGCAGGGGTTCTATTTCAGCCCGGCGGTGGAGAGCGGAAAATTCGAGGAGCAGTTGCGCGGCGCCAAGCGCGTAACGCTGCCGCCGACGCCATCCGGGCAGCGGCGAACTTTGCTCGTGGTCGACGACGAGCCCGGCATGCGCGCGGCGCTGACACGCACGTTGCGCCGCGACGGCTATAGCATCCTAGCTGCGTCGAGCGGCGCCGAGGCGCTCGACATGCTCGCAACGAATGCGGTGCACGTGATCATCTCCGACCAGCGCATGCCCGGCATGTGCGGCACGGAGTTCCTGAATGTGGTCAAGCAACTGTATCCCGACACGATGCGCATCATCCTATCGGGATATACCGATCTGGAAGTGGTCACTGATTCGGTCAACCGCGGTGCCGTGTTCAAGTTCCTGACGAAGCCATGGGATGACGAGCTGCTGCGCGAACAAGTGCGCGATGCATTCCGCCGCCACGCTCCTCAACCGGTTTCGGGATAGGGCCAGCCGCGGCGGATGCCTCAGGCTGTAGCGAAGGAATCCTCCCAAGTTTTATTCTTTGTCGGATGTTTTTTGATCGTAGGCTATGTCCCGATCGCTGCTCGGGTAGGCCCTTGGTGGCTATTGCTTCTTGGGCTACTAATGGCGTGCTTTGGTGGGGCGTGGGGTGTTGATTCCGTCGTTTGCGCACTTTATTGCCAGGTGTCGCGTGGCCGCCGCAAAAAAAAAGGCAGCGACTTCACGTCGCTGCCAAAATCCGCAGGGGCTGGCTGCGTTCTTAATCTATGACCGGATAGGCTTGCCCTTGGCGTGATGCACCACGCGCATATTGGGCGGCCCTCAACAGCGGCAAGGTCGACCCCGTCTTCCGCCTGAATGCGATGAACAGCCTCTTCACGTGGACATCTGCGCCCGTTGGACCGTGGCCGGGTGTAGTACTTGCGCACCGCTGTCCTGCTCGGGTCGCAACGCCTCGAGTGTTTGTTTGTCGAGTTCCACCCACATCGCTACCACAGGCGAACCGTCGACCAGCTGCGGCGGACCGACGCGATGGACGTGTATGCCGAGCTGGCGCGACAGGCGCTCGAGCGCGGGCACGGTGAAAGTGATCAGGCGTTTCGCGCCGTGAGCGATTGCCGTGTCGACGATGGCGCGCAGGAGACTACGAAAGCGCTGGCGCAATTCATTGTGCGTGACGGGTTCGCCATCGACGGATTGCGTCGAGTAGCGCGAAAGTTCCCATACCTCGGTTGCACAAGGCACGGCCTGTTCGCCCATCAAGTGAGGAAAAATGCTGCCAAGCAGATAGGGCTCGGTGGTAGGGAGCAATCGCCCGCAGCCGCAGATATTCCCCTGCTGATCGCGCGCAATGACGTACACCGTATCGATGTGATCGAATTGGTCGCGCTCGTATCCGGCTTCGACCAGCGGCAGTTTCCAGCCGAGATGATCGACGAATACCTTATGGCGATAAACTGCAAGTTCACGCTCCAAGCCCGATTGCAGCTCGCCAGACGTGCCCGCTGTAACTGTCAACATTTTGCTACCCCTCCTCCCCCCGTTTGCGGATGGAGTAGCGTCCTTATTTAGCTGCTCTTTCTTGGTTTGATAACTGTCAACTCTTACAGGTCATTTTTGTTAAAAATACGCGCATACTTTTGGCGTATTTGCGTAAGCGCAAGCGGGACGTGTGCAAGATGCAATTCGCGTTGGGGCTGCTACAGGATCATTTATTGCAATGTCGAGCGCGGATATCCGACAAAAGTATTCTCACCGCACTTGATCGGGCGCCATTTGCGCCGCGCCAGCCAGCGCTGCAGCAGCTGATCCGTACGCGACCAGCCGAGGTCGCGCCCGCGCGCGGAAACGAGCATCACATTGCTGTTGACGCCACCCGGCGCGAGGAGCTCCGGCACGCCCTCCGCAACCGCGAACCACGCCCAGCTCACGCTGACTTGCGCCATCGTGCTGTCGTCCATCCAATCGCAGGTATCTTCTGGCTGGCCAGTTCTTCGCGCAGCGCGTTGTCAGATATGCTCGACCGGTGCCGGAACAGCAGCTTGCAGAAGTACGCGTACGTCAAACGGATGTACCCATCGCTGGAATATCCCGTATATTCGATGCGCTGCGCTGTCGTGGATACGATCACGGTGTCTTCCTTATAGTATTGTTTCAAGCGCATTATCCCGATCGCGATGCGTGTGCCAACTGTCAATCCTGACATGTCGCCTGGGCTGGAGCGGATATGGGAAATTGGCGCGAAGATGCACTCGGACGCCTGACCGAGTCGAAAACAACAGACGAGTTGTTCGCAGAACTTGCGCGGCTGACCAAAGAATTGGGCTTTGAATATTGTTCGTTCGGAATTCGCGTGGCGGCGGCAAATGCGACGCCGACCGAATCCTGGTCGACAACTTACCCGCACTCCTGGCAACGCCGTTATTTCGACAACGACTACCTGCACGTCGATCCCATTCTCGCCCAAGCGTGGCGCACGGCATTGCCGGTTATCTGGGGCAAGAGTCCGCTTGGACAGCAGCATGCGTTCTGGGAAGACGCTAACGCACACGGCGTGCGTTTCGGCTGGACAGCCGCAACCTGGGGGCGTGCCCACACCAACGGATTGATTTCGGTCGCGCGCTCGGCCGAGCCGCTCAGTCAGATCGAACTCGATGAAATCGAACCGCGCCTGCTTTGGCTGGCACATACCGCGCATGCCGCAATGAGCACCCTGATGCCAACAGGCCTGGCCTACCCCGAGCATGAGTTGACACCGCGCGAATGCGAAGTCCTGCGCTGGACCGCCGCAGGCAAGACCGCGCCACAGATCGCCGTGCTGCTCGGCATCAGCGAACGCACTGTGAATTTTCACGTCACGGCAATAGTCGAAAAACTCGACGCCGTAAACAAGACTCAGGCTGCGGTCAAGGCCGTGCTGCTGGACTTGCTCAAATAGTCAGGCGCGCCTCACGCCATATACATGCCACCGTTCACGTGCAGCGTCTCACCAGTGATGTAGGCTGCTGCCGGCGACGCCAGGAATGCGACGGCCTGCGCGATATCGTCCGGCGCGCCAAGGCGACCCAGTGCGATCTGACCGAGCAACGCACCGCGCTGCTCCTCGGTTAGTGCACGCGTCATGTCGGTATCGATGAATCCCGGCGCGACGACATTGACGGTGATGCCGCGCGAACCGATCTCGCGCGCGAGCGATTTGGAGAACGCAATGATGCCGGCCTTCGCCGCAGCGTAGTTTGCTTGTCCCGGATTGCCGGTGACACCGACGACCGAGGCGATGCTGATAATGCGGCCCTTGCGTGCTTTCATCATGCCGCGCATCACCGCTTTGCTCGTGCGATAGACGGATGAGAGGTTCGTATCGAGGATTGCCTGCCAGTCCTCGTCCTTCATGCGCATCAGCAGCTGATCGCGCGTGATACCGGCGTTGTTGACGAGGATCGAGACCGCGCCGAATTCCTTGCCGATGTTTTCGATCAGCGCATCGACTGCGGCGGAATCGGTCACGTTGAGCACGCGGCCGACGCCGCCGTGCGGAGCAAGGCGTTCGCCGATCGCGATAGCGCCGGCTTCACTCGTCGCGGTACCGATGACCTTCGCACCTAGTGCGGCCAGAACATCTGCGATGGCGGCACCGATGCCGCGGCTGGCGCCGGTGACGAGGACGATTTCACCTTGGAGATCAATATTCATGCGTGCTCCCATTCCATTCAATCCAAGCGGTCGTCCATGGCGCTCCTGCGTTCGGCGTCCTGCCTCACACCCGCCCGCGGCACGCAGATGCGCTTCAAGGCATCGCGTCAGCGCAACGGATTCGACCAGTCGGCAATGGCTTGTTCGAGATCCGCCGGCGCGCCGATCGCGCGCCCGTCGAGCGTGCGCTCGACGCGCTTGAGCAAACCGGTCAGCACTTTGCCCGGGCCGCACTCAGCGACGCGTTTGACGCCAGCGGCGGCAAGCGCATGCACGCTATCGGTCCAACGCACTGGCTGATACAGCTGGCGCGCGAGCGCGGTGCGAATGTCGTCGACACTGTCGTACGAACGCGCTTCGGCGTTCTGTACGATGCGTATCTTCGGCGTTTGCCACGCAATCGTGTTGAAGCGCTCTGCCAAACGATCGGCGGCATCGCGCATCAAGGCGCAATGCGAAGGCACGCTGACCGCGAGCTTTACCGCTTTCTTCACCCCAAGTTCGGCCAGACGCGTGAGCGCGCGATCGACCGCCTCGCTATTGCCGGCAATCACGAGTTGACCGGGCGCATTGTAATTCGCGGGCGAAACAACCTG
>VBNZ01000138.1:7617-8921 GCA_005877675.1 Gammaproteobacteria bacterium | reverse complement strand
GCACCTGTATCCGCACGGCGGCCATGCATTCGGACTGCGCCGCACCGATCAGCCGATCACGCAGTGGCCGCGGCTCGTCGAGACCTGGATGCAGGGGATTGGGATGCTGCCGAGATCGCAGTGACAAATAGCAGATAAAAGTCTGCTTCCGCCAGATCTGCCGTTGCCAATGCCTCAGGAAATGTCAGGCTGATCTGGAACGGCATCGAAGGTCTCGAAGAACCGTGCGAGCGTGCGCATAGCGATGAATCTTGGCGGAAAACATGCTGAATCAGGGGGATTCGCGAACGGTTGCCTGCTATTTCTTACAGTTACGCTGCCTGCGGCAGACCGTTATACAGAATTGCCGGAGCGGCGCCACTGCGCCGCGGCCGCGCTCAGGGCCCGTCCTGGCCCGCCCATCATCTAATCAAAATGGAGTGAATTGATGAAATTGCATCATGTGCTCGTGCTCGCCCTCGTTGCCGCTCTTCCGTCACTCGCCCTCGCCGCCGGCAAGGGACCCGCCAACAACAAGGACCGTTCGGAGAAGGCCGTGCCGGTGGCCGCCGCCGGCACCACCTCGCTCGCCTGCTACTTCCAGAAGGGCACCGACACCACTTGGTACTGGGGCCTGACCAGCGATTCGGCCTGGTACCAGCTGCCGGGCAACTGGCAGAAGACGCCCTATACCAAGCTCGAGAAGTTCTTCTCTACGGCGAGCCAGACCGACATCACCTCGGCCTGTAGCAATTCCTCTACCTACTACGGCCTGGTCGGCTATACCTTCATGGCCGCTTTCGCCGCACAGAGCGCGACCGGTTCCAACTACCCGATCGTGATCGGGGGCAATACGGAGCTGTGGCCGCAGTATTGATCCATCCAGTCCGCCTCACCCTGGTGGCGAGGCGGACTTCCGGCGCGGCCCATTCCGCAGCATTCGTTGCGACGATGTCTCGGTTTTCCACGCGGGTGCTGCGTAGAAATACGGCGGCATGACCCGCGGGCGAATTCGCGGATCGCACCTTCCCAACGCGGCTCGCGATAGCGCCGTACACGACAACACATGTGGTTCGCGGTTCGTAGACTCAATCCATCTAGTGATCGTTTGGAAAGAGTGTCGGATAGCTGCCATTCCCTACCGCAAATAGGATTTCCTTATCACCGCTTGTCCAATGGCTCCAAGCGGCCACAAGCTGCCGCTGGCAACAAAAAAAATATTGCGTCGCGAGCGGCCGGTGTACCCAAAGACCGGCCAGTCGCACCCAAAAAAATGCGCTACGTATGGCCGCTCCTCCCTCTTCGCGGTCATCACCACCACGAAA
>VBNZ01000138.1:2917-7362 GCA_005877675.1 Gammaproteobacteria bacterium | reverse complement strand
AAATTGCTACTGATAATTTGCGTATTAGGGTGATTTTTTTCCAACAGGGTTTTCGACAACACCACTTTGTGGGCAGATTTATACCAACGCGAATGCGCATGGTCATGCGGGCTGGCGTCAGGCTTATCGGCAGCAGTTGGCCAGTACGACTCCATCATCTGGTAGGTCGTACGCCCATATAACGCGGTGTCGGTCTGCTGAATCCGCTGCTCCACGTATTCAAACAAGTCGGGGCTTATGCTTATCCAGGCCAGACCCGCCGGGCCTTCAGCGGTGGAAGCGACAAAACCATCCAGCGACACATGGACAAACGAAACTATTTTTCTCATGATTTTCTCTTTGATTAAGTTTTGATTACATAGCCTGCGAGGCGCGCCAGGGTTTGGTTCCCGCCTTCAATCGCACCAATTTTCTCCAACGCCATCTTGCGTGCTTCCGCATCGGGAAAAAACAGATGTATCGTCACTTTGGTTTGTCCATCCACCACCTCGAACGTCCATATCGCCTCAAAAATCGCATTCGGGTCGCCTTTGTACGTGCCACCAGTGCAAAACTCGATGCGGTGAGGCTTGTCGATCGCGGTATACACGCTGCGGCTGGGATAGTTTTTTCCATCCGGCCCGTGCATGACATGATGCCATTCGCCCCCCACGCGAAAATCCATTTTCTCCAGCGTGTTGGTGAACCCATTCGGCCCCCACCAATGCACGACATGCTCAGGTTTGGTCATCGCCTCCCACACTAATTCGCGCGGCGCATCTATCAAACGTGAGATGATAATTTCGCGGTCGCTGGTATCGGCATTGTTCGCGGCATTATTTTTTCTTTCCAGCACTTTTCTTCTCCCCGGCTTGAAGCTTTTTAAGATACACATCCAGGCGATTCAGACTCTGCTCCCAGTGCTGGCGATATTGCTCGATAAAATCGGCGACTTCACCCAACGGCGCAGCATTGAGCTGGCAGGGTCGCCATTGCGCCTGACGACCTTGCGTCACCAGCCCTGCGCGCTGCAAAACCTTGAGGTGCTTCGTCACGGCTGGCGGGCTTATTGAGAACGGCTTGGCAAGCTCGGTGACCGATGTCTCACCCATTGCTAGTCGCGCAAGAATGGCGCGACGCGTTGGATCAGCGAGCGCGGCGAAGGTGATGCTAAGTGAGTCGGCATTCATATTTATTACATCGACTAGTTAATTAACCTATTGGTGAAATATAGATTGCTTCAAAACCGATGTCAACGAAAATTCCATCCATAGGGAGATCACCGATGGCCGCACGGAGGGTGGAGCTGCCGGTCGAGTTGATAACGCCTACGTCGGCTTAACCTTGATACTCGCCTCCAAGTCCACTGGCAGGTATGGGTCGAAAGCAGACGCAGCTATTCGCCTGCTCTCGGCCAAGAGTTGCCAGTCGGACTCGACACCCGCATGCCGAAAAGCAACGGTCTCACTCCTGCTTGCCGGCCGGTCGCATTGACCGGCTCGGCCGTCTGATCAGCCAAGCCCGGCCTTGTCCAGACCGAAAGCCTTGTCGAAGGCGCCGGGTGTCGTACGGAAGGCCACGTTGGCACGATTCCAGGCGTTGATGGCCATCACGCGAAAGGTGAGCGTCGAGAGTTCCTTCTCGTCGAACTGCTCGCGCACCGCGGCATAGAGCTCGTCGGAAATCCCAGTCGGCGCAATCTGGGTCAGCGCTTCGGTCCAGGCCAGCGCTGCGCGTTCTTTCGCGGTGAATAGCGGCGACTCGCGCCAGATCGCCGTATGGTACAGTCGCAGCTCACGCTCGCCGTGCAACTTGGCCTCCTTCACGTGCATATCGAGGCAGAAGGCGCAGCCATTCATCTGCGAGGCTCGGATGTCCACCAAATAGGACAACTGCGGCTCAATATGACCGCCGTTGGCGATGGCCATGCTGAAGTCCTGGAGCTTCTTGATCAGCTCAGGCGATTGCTCAGCGTAGTTCAGGCGGGGAGGGTTGTTGGTGTGGCTCATGATCGTTCTCTTTCCTGTGGATGAGGAGGGTGTGGTGTTGATGCATCGCTTGTGATTGCACCCTCAAGACGATCGAGCCTTGTACCTTGTGACATCAGCGCCAAAAAATTCCGTTTGTGTCCCACCCACACTTGCCTGTTTTCTTCAGCCAGCGACTCTCGTGTGGCTCAGGGTGGCTAGAACGCCCTGCAGTTTGTCAGGATTGCGCTGGATGAAGAGCGCTCCAATGCGACCCGGCTCGGTAACCGAAGGCGCCAATGCGACGGTCTGCACCAACTGGCCGGTTGCATCGTCGAAGACCAGGCAACCGGGCAGGCCGTTGATGCGCGCCGGCTGCAGGCGCCAGGCGAGGCTGCTCGGAAGCCTGGCGAAGCCAATGAAGGTTTTGGCGATCAGCGCGCCGCCGTGCAGCGGACGCACAATCGCGCTGACCTTGCCGCCGCCATCGGCCAACATCATCGCGTCTTCGGCCAATACCTTGGCCAGAGCATCCACGTCGAAATTGCGCACCGCTTCGCTAAAGGCGCCGAACAGGCGCTCGCGTTCTTCTTCTTCCACTTCGCGACGCGCGTAGTCAGCTTTTACGTGGCTGCGTGCGCGGCTCGCCAGCTGGCGGCAGGCAGCCGGGCTGCGGTTTAGGCGCAGCCCGATTTCGTCGAAGTCCAGGTCGAACACATCGTGCAGCAGGAAGGCCGCACGCTCCAGCGGTGACAGCCGCTCCAGCGCGAGCATGAAGGCCACAGACACGTCTTGTGCGAACTCGGTCCGCATCTCCGGACCGGACGACCAGCCGGCTTCTTCGTTCACCAGCGGTTCGGGCAGCCAGACCCCGACATACTGCTCGCGTTTCGCGCTTGCCGAGTCAAGTTTGTCCAGGCACAGATTGGTTGCCAGACGCGAGAGATAGGCACCCGGATGTTGAACGGTATTTTCGTCCACCGCGGCCCAGCGCAGCCAGACCTCTTGCACGATGTCCTCGGCCTCGGCGCGCGAACCGAGCATGCGGTAGCCCAGCGCACGCAGACTGCGCGCATATTCACGGTCGTAGCGCAGGGCGCGCTCGGCAAGAGTCGACATGATGGTTATTTTTTCGGGACCACACGCTTTCTACAGACGGAACAGCGCGACCGTTTGTGACATGCGGTGACCTTACGACAACGACGACGGTAAGATCTAAGATCGCCCAACCGGTCAGAAGATCGGCTTCAGAACCATCCGGCCGTATGCGATGAACGCCATGAGCAGGCCCAGCACGCCGCTCAATATCATGGGCGTGACCTCGCGGTACTTGACGCGTACCCCCACGAACACGAGGCTCTCGACCGCCAAGACCGTGGCAGCGAGGATCGTCAGCGACGGCTGCCAATGGAGCGCGGCGGGGACGATGATTCCGCCCGTGCACAAGAGCTCCAGGATGCCCAAGGCCAGCCAGGCTTCCCGCGGCAACGCGCCAAAGGACGTGACGTCCTGGCTTACCTTGTCGAACATGAAGACCTTCATGACGCCAGACGATCCGTATAGAAGCGCGGTGAGGACCTGCAGGACCCACAACAGTATGTTCATCGTGTACCCATCGGCTTCCGCCCCGGCCTGACAAAGAGTGTCCCAAACCTTCGAACTTCGTCTAGAACGCCTGGGCTACACGGACGTCGCCACCACAGGGATATACGCGCACGTTCTCAACCGAGGCGGCCTCGCCGTGCGGAGCGCACTAGACATCATCAGCGCGGGTGTCCAACAGCGGCTATCACCAATGACGCCTTCCAGCGATAGCGACAATTTGCTCCGCCCGCCTACCTGCGACACGATACCCGATCACGGCTCGGATCGAGCGTATCAACGGGGCGGAACATTACGCCGCGCGATACGATAGAGCACATCCAGTTGTCTGCGCGAGTGCGCACAGAAAGCACTATTGAGGACTCACTCAGAATGGAAATGATGCTGAGGAACATCGCCGTTGCTGTGTTCATGCTGTGGCTACTGCTGGACGGCATCGTCGTGTTCCGCCGCGTGAGCGACAAGGTCGAAAACCGCGACCGTTTTTCGCTTCGGGTGGTCGTTGCGGCAAATTCGCTCAGTTGGATAGTGGGTATCTGGCTGGCGTACCGACCATTCGGCGTCATGCAGCCAACCATCCCGACGCAAATTGCTGGCTTTGTCCTTCTCGGACTCGGCATTCTGATTCGCTCGATCGCAATTGCCCAGCTCGGCCGCTTCCACACCCCGAACGTGGCGGTACTGGCCGACCATGAAGTAATGGACCGCGGGCTTTATCGGTACATTCGCCACCCGAGCTATCTTGGCGCGCTCATCGCTTTTCTGGGTTTCAGTCTGGCGTTGTGCAACTGGCTGAGTCTTGTCGTCATCATGCTACTGACGCCCATTGCATATTTATTCCGCATACACGAAGAAGAAGCAGCACTCGGCGCCGCTTTGGGCGAGCGATATTCAGAC
>VBNZ01000138.1:0-2612 GCA_005877675.1 Gammaproteobacteria bacterium | reverse complement strand
CGCGCCTTCCTCGTCTAGCTTCTTCGGCAGGCGATAGACGGTCTTCTCGTACTTGTCCTTGTTCGCCCACAGGTCTATCTGTGCGAGCGTCTGGTTCGAGAACGAATTCGACATGACGAAGCTCGGGTGGCCAGTCGCGCAGCCGAGATTGACGAGGCGGCCTTCGGCGAGCAGGAAGATCGAGTTGCCGTTGGCGAAAGTATACTTGTCCACCTGCGGCTTGATGTTGACGTGCTTTACGCCTGCCAGCGTCTTCAGCGCGTCGACTTGGATCTCGTTGTCGAAGTGGCCGATGTTGCAGACGATGGCCTGGTCCTTCATCGCCTTCAAGTGATCGAGCGTGAGCACGTCCTTGTTGCCGGTCGTGGTGACGTAGATGTCGCCCTGACCGAGCGTCGACTCGACCGTGTTGACCTCGAAGCCTTCCATCGCCGCCTGCAGCGCATTGATCGGATCGATCTCGGTCACGACCACGCGCGCGCCGTAGGCACGCAAGCTGTGCGCCGAACCCTTGCCGACGTCGCCATAGCCGCAAACGACCGCGACCTTGCCCGCGAGCATCACGTCCATCGCGCGCTTCAGGCCGTCGGCGAGCGATTCGCGGCAGCCGTAGAGGTTGTCGAACTTCGATTTGGTCACCGAGTCGTTGACGTTGATCGCGGGCACCAGCAGCTTGCCGGCTTCGGCGATCTGATACAGGCGGTGCACGCCGGTAGTGGTTTCTTCCGACACACCCTTCCAATCCTTGACCACGTTAGTCCAGAACCCCGGGCGCTCCTTGGCGACGCGCTTCAGCAGGTTCTTGATCACCTGCTCTTCGTGCGAGGACGACGGCGAGTCGACCCACTTGTCGCCCTGTTCAAGCTCGTAGCCCTTGTGGATCAGCAGGGTCACATCGCCGCCGTCATCGACGACAAGTTGCGGACCCTTGTTGCCCGGGAACGTCACCGCATCGAGCGTGCAGTCCCAATACTCTTCGAGCGTCTCACCCTTCCACGCGAACACCGGCGTAGCGGACTTGGCGATCGCTGCGGCGGCATGATCTTGCGTCGAGAAAATATTGCACGAGGCCCAGCGCACGTCGGCGCCGATGTCCTTCAGCGTCTCGATCAACACGGCGGTCTGGATCGTCATATGCAGCGAGCCGGTCACGCGCACGCCCTTGAGCGGCTTCTTCGCGGCGTACTGCTTGCGGATCGACATCAGGCCCGGCATTTCGTGCTCGGCGATGTCGATTTCCTTGCGGCCCCAGTCGGCGAGCGACAGATCGGCGACTTTGAAATCCTGTTTGTCAGCGGGTTTTACGACAGCATTCATTGGCGAATTTCTCCAGTTATTCACTGGGCGCAGTTTCGGAATGGAACCCGAAAGCCTACCGAGCCTGATTCCGCCCGTAGCGGACTTGCAGCGCCCCTCGGCAGGAGAGGGGCGGGCATTATATCGCTTCTTCGCGATGAAAGGATATATTGCTTTGGGCGCAGTGCCTCACATCTGCTCGAAGCGCGCGATTTCATCCAATTCGCTCTTCGCTTCGCGCAAGCTGCGTGCGGTGAACATCCGATCGAGCGCGTTGTCCCAGCGAGCGTTGGCTGGGCGGTCGGAAGCACGGTGGAACCAGTATGTCGCTGCAAGCCCGGCCACGCCGACGGCGATGCTGATCCAGATGAAAGGCGGCGCCGCGACAAAGAGGTCGACCCCGAGGTTGGCTCGCACCTCGAGCACGAAGATGGGGATCCAGAGCAACCACCAAGGCAGGCCGGCACACACGCTCGTGAAGACGTGGATGCGGCGCAGCGCACCGACCCGCTTCTGGATGTCGACCACCGGCGCGGCGTAGTCGATGCGGCTGATCTTGCTCAGCGTCACGCCGCCGCAGACGATGATCAGCACGCCGTAGAAAAGGACGCAGAGCGCGCACGCGAGAAGCTGCGGTACCGTGTGGTAGCGGATTGCGGCGAAGATGCCGAACAGGATCAGCGCGTCACCGAAAAGGATCTGCACAATCTTTCCCCAGTACAACTTTCGCAGGCGTGAGCGCGTCTTGTCGAGCAGGTCCTGCTTGAACCGGTAAAGGTGGAGCGCGTTCTGTAGGTCGAGGCGCCGGTCCAGCGCTTGCCAGGCGAGCTTGAGTTCATCGAGTTCCATGAGCGTCTCCGTGAGTCAGGCGTGGTCGGCGAGGTCTTCACGCAGGCGCTGTTTGAGCCTTGCGATCTTGGTCGCCACATTCGTTTCGGTGATGCCGAGTATTTCGGCGATATCGCGATAGTTGCGCTCGTCGAGATAGAGCAGCAACAGCGCACGGTTGAGCGGATCGAGGCGATCGATCAGGTGATACAGCGCGCGGATGCGTTCGTCGCCATCTGGTGCAGCTTCCTCGATTGCGACGTCGTGCAGATCCTCGTCGAGGGCGAGCGCATGCGAGTCGCGCAACTGCGCACCGCGTCCGAACGAAATGGCGACGTTGAGTGCGATGCGATACAACCAGGTCGGAAAAGGGCGTTGCGGATCGTAGCCGGCAAATGCACGCCAGCATTGCGCGACGATTTCCTGCGCCAGGTCAGCACGATCTTCCGCCTGCCGCGCGTAGACGTTGGCGACCTTAAAAACGATGC
>VBNZ01000171.1:5716-8030 GCA_005877675.1 Gammaproteobacteria bacterium | reverse complement strand
CCTAGGCGCGGATTTTAGCACTCACACACTAAGAGTGCTAAAGAAGCGGGGGAAGTTCCCAGTGCTCAAAGTCACTTCGGGTCCCGTTTCCTGTACCGCATAGTACATGAAAGAGGTAAAGCTGGGGTTAAACGCCAGCAAAACGTAGTGTTCTAAGGATAGAACCGTACGGACTAGTCGACGGCGATCTGTTCGACCGGCGGCAGGGCCCAGTCGATCTCGGCCTGGCCATGCTCGCGTAACCAATTGTTCGTCTTGGAAAAGTGCCCACACCCCATAAAGCCGCGATAGGCCGACAAAGGTGAGGGATGCGGTGCCTTGAGCACCAGATGCCGATGCGTATCGATCAGCCGTCCCTTGGTCTGGGCCGGGCTGCCCCAGAGCAGAAAAACCAGGCCCTCACGACCACGATTGAGGCGATCGACCAGCGCATCGGTGAAGCCCTCCCAGCCCTTGCCCTGATGCGCCCCCGCGCGGCCGCGCTCCACCGTCAACACGGAATTGAGCAGCAGCACGCCCTGGCGCGCCCAGGGCAGCAGACAGCCGTGACGCGGGCGCGGTATCGCAAGGTCGCGTTCGATCTCGGTGAAGATGTTTTCGAGCGAGGGCGGTGACGCCACGCCCGGCAGCACCGAAAAGCACAGGCCGTGCGCCTGACCCGGGCCGTGATACGGATCCTGCCCGAGGATCACCACTTTCACCCGCTCAAACGGCGTCGCATCGAGCGCGGCGAAGATGCGTTTGGGCGGCGGATAGATCGCCTTGCCGGCCTTCAACTCGCCGCGCAGAAACTCGCTTAGCGCAAGCATCTCGGGACGTTCGAGATAAGCGCCGACCTGCGCGCGCCAGGAGGGATCGAGTTTGATGCGCGCGGCGGATGACTCAGCCGCGGTCGCGCCGGCGCTATCGCCCGCGCTCATGTCGCAGCGACGTGCCCATGCTTGGCGCGCCAGTCCTGCGCGATGCGGGTCTGGAACGCCAGCTTGATCACCAGCATGCGCTCGTCGACCGGCTTTTCGACCAGATCGTTCGCGCCTGCGCGCAGGAGCGCGGTCTGGTGGCGCGGATTCTGGTTGCCGCTCATGATCAGCACCGGCAGCTCCGCCTTGCTGTAGCCGAATTCGGCGCGCACGCGGTCGAGCAGGTCGCCGCCAGAGAGATTGCCCGACAGGCTCACGTCGGTGAGCAGCACATCGAAACCCGAACCCGGCCCGGCAGCACGGCCGTCGGTGAGCAGCACCAGCGCATCCTCCACGCTCGGGACCTGTTTCACTTTGAAGCCGTGGCGTTCGAGCATGCGCGAGGTGGTGACAGCGACGACGCGGCTGTCCTCTACATAGAGCACGTTGCCGGTCGCATGGGTCTCCGGGCGCACATAGCCGCGAATGAATGCGGCAAGCGCAGGAAAGCCCAGACCCTTGTCGAAATAATCGGTGACGTACTCGGCCAGTTCGCGATTGATCAGGCGCTCGTCGACATCGCCCGAGACGATCACGATCGGCACATAGGTCTGCGTCGCCTGCGTGCGGATGTGCTTGGCCAGCTCCATGCCGTCCATGTCGGACAGGCGCAGCGCGGTCGTGACGAAATCCACCGCGCCGTTTTCGAGTTCGCGCATGGCATCGGCGGCAGTCTCGCAGGCAATGACATTGACGTTGGGCAGCTCGCTGCGGATCAGCTGTTCGAGCAACCGGCGCACGACCTTGGAGCCGTCGACCACCATGATGCGCGGCTGCTCGCTGACGATGTAATTGAGCGGCTTGGGCTGCGTGGCCATGGGGGGCGAAAATCGACGACTGGAACGATGCCATCGTGTGCAAGCTGCAATGGCGCCAGCGCCAGCCCTAGCGCGGGCGCGCGAGTGCGAGGTGACGCGAGGTGGCAAGCCATGCGCCAGCCCAGCCGAGCAGCGCGCTTATCCCGACCAAACCGAGCATCTGCAGAACCGACAGACCATGCACGCTGAAGCGATGATCGTAGCTCGTCGCGAGCCGTTGTAAGGGCACGGCGAGCAGCAACTGCACCGCGCCGATCAGAAGTAACGCGAGCACGCCGCTCATCGCGCCGTAGCAAAGGCCGGTATAAAGAAACGGTCGGCGCACGAAGGCATTGCTCGCGCCGAGCAACTGCACGACACCGATCTCCTCGGCGCGGCCCTGGATATCCAGACGCACGGTATTGCCGACCACCAGCAGCGCGGCGAGCGCGAGCAGTGCGGCAATCACCGCCGCCGCGCGCGCAACGAAGGCGAGGATCGCATCCAGGCGCTGACGCCAGAGCGCGTCGTACTGCACCAGGTCGACTTGCGCGTCGT
>VBNZ01000171.1:5059-5582 GCA_005877675.1 Gammaproteobacteria bacterium | reverse complement strand
AGCCCCTGCTCGGGCGTCTTGATCTCGACACGCGCAACACCTGCGTGCCCGCGCAGTTTTTCGGCAAGCGCCAGAGCTGCTTGCGCATCGACCTCGGGTTTGAGAAACACGCTCACCGCGCGCGCATCTTCGAGGCTGCCGCCGAGCCCATGCGCATTGTCGAGCGCAAGCCAGAGCAGGAGCGGCAGGCTCAACGCAAGGCTCATCACGAGCAAGGTCAACGCAGTCGAACCAGGTCGCGCCGCAAGGCGCTTGAGACTGGAACGAAAACTCTGCGCATGCTGCTCGCGCCATGCGCGCAAGCGCGCACGCGCGGGTGCGTTTGCGCGCGCGTCACGCGCGACCGGCGCAACCGGCGTGCTGCGCACATTGCGCGGCGGAGCTTTGCGGCGGGGGGGCGGGATCGCGCTCATCCTTGCAACATCACGTACGTCATCATGGACGGAAGTCGTCGATCATGCGGCCATGGTTCAGAACCAGCACGCGTTTTTTCATGCGCTTGACCAGCGCAAGATCATGGCTC
>VBNZ01000171.1:508-4962 GCA_005877675.1 Gammaproteobacteria bacterium | reverse complement strand
GCACGTGCGATGCCAACGCGCTGCTGCTCGCCGGTCGACAGCGTGATCGGCGCTGCACCTTCGCGCGCAAGCAGGCCAACCTTGTCGAGCGCCGCGCGCACGCGCCTGCCGGTTTCCTCGCGCCCGACGCCGGCAATCTGCAAGGGCAGCGCGACATTGTCGAATGCACTGCGATCCATCAACAGGCGATGGTCCTGAAACACCATGCCGATGCCGCGTCGCACCTGCGGCACACCTCGCGCGCGTACCTTGCTCAAGCTGCGTCCGTTGACTTCGATCTCGCCGCGCGTCGGCCGGTCCATCAACGCGATCAGGCGCAAAAGCGTACTTTTGCCTGCGCCGGAGTGACCGGCGACAAAGGCCATCTCGCCCGCCTGCAACTCGAACGAAAGATCGCTCAGCGCTTCGGCGCCGGAAGGATAGCGTTTGCTGACGCGGTCGAAGCGAATCATGAAAAGGCGGGACGAAGAGCGGAACGCAATTGTAAAAGAGTCGGTGCTGTTTCGAACTGTGCGCGCGCGTAATCCGGCACTACTTCACCATCTGATTGAGATTGAAGATCGGCAGCAATATTGCGAGCACGATGAACAGCACCATCGCGCCGACGAGCAGGATCACCAGCGGTCCGAGCACGGCGGTCAGCGTGGTGGTCCAGCGATCGAGTTCGCGCTGTTGCTGGTTGGCGGCTTCCTCGAGCATGCGTTCGAGTTCGCCGGCGCGTTCGCCACTCGCGATCAGGCGCAGCGTCACCGGTGGAAAATAACCGCTCTCGGCAAGCGCGCGCGAAAATGCGCTGCCTTCGCGCAGCTTGCCTGCGGCGCGGCGTACCGCGGCGCGCATCGGCAGGTTCGGCATCACCTGTGCGGAAATGTTCAGCGCATCGAGCAGTGGCACGGCGCTCGCGCAGAGCAGCGCGAGCGTGCGTGTGCAGCGTGCGGTGTTCGCCGCGCGCACCAGGCGGCCGATCAGCGGCAGGCGCAGCAACCACGCATGCCAGGCCATGTGCGCACGCTCGGTCTGCAAGGCGAGGCGTCCGCCGATGGCGGCAAGTGCGAGCGCGATCAGCAACACCAAGCCCCAGGCCTTGACGAAATCGCTCAACGCGATCAGCGCGTGCGTCGGCCATGGCAACGCCTGGTGCATCTGCGTGAACACGCCGACGATCTGCGGCACGACATAGACGAGCAGCCCCGTGACGACCAGCAGCGCAACCAGGGTCAGCAGCATGGGATAGGCAAGCGCGGCCCAGATTTTCTGATTCAGCGCATCGCGCGCTTCGGCGTAGTCGGCGAGGCGCGCGAGGACCTGATCCAGGCGGCCCGACTGCTCGCCGGCGGCGACCGAGGCGCGATAGATTTCCGGAAAGTCCGGCGCTTCGCTCATCGCGGTCGCGAGGCTCGCGCCTTCGAGCACACGCGCGCGCAGTGCGGCAACGAGCGTGCGCGAGCGCGTGTCCTCGTTCTGATCGACCAATGCAGCGAGCGACTCGTCGAGCGGCAGGCCCGCGCGCAGCAGCGTTGCGAGCTGACGCGTGAGCAGCGCGAGCTGCGCGCCGGATAGACGCCGCTGGAACAAGCCGCCGCGCTGCTGCGCCTCGCCCACCGCATCGACTGCGAGCGGATTGAGGCCGCGCTCGCGCAGGGCCGCGCGCACGGCGCGCGCGGTATCGCCCTGCAACACGCCGCGCTGGGTCTTGCCAGCGGCGTCGAGCGCTTGATAGGCGAATGCGGGCATGCGCTGCGTTCAGCGATCGCGCGCGAGCACGCTGTGACGAATGCCGTAGGCGAAGTAGACGACGAGACCGATCGCCATCCAGATCGCAAAGCGCTCCCACGTCACCCACGGCAGCGCCGAGATCAGCCACAGCGAAAACACGATGCCGAGCGGCGCGACAAACCATGCCGCCGGCGTGCGGAACGCGCGCTGCAATTCGGGGCGGCGCGAACGCAGGACGAGTATCGACGCGCAGATGATCACGAACGCGGCGAGCGTGCCGATATTGATCAGCTCGGCGACCTGCACAATCGGCAACGCGCCTGCGACCAGCGCGGTGAACACGCCGGTGATCAATGTGGGCCGATACGGCGTGCCATAGGTCGGATGCACGCGCGCGAACCACGCCGGCAACAGGCCGTCGCGCGCGAGCGCAAACCAGATGCGCGCGGTGCCGAGCATAAATGCGAATAGCACCGACATGACACCGACCACTACCACGGCCGCAATCGCCACGCCGATCCACGGCAGTCCACGCATGGCGAACGCCTCGGACACCGGCGCCGGCCCGCCGAGTTGTGTGTATGGCACCATGCCGGTGAGTACGAACGAAATCGCGACGTACAACAGCATCGAGATCGCGAGCGACAGCACGACCGCACGCGGCAGATCGCGCTGCGGATTCTTCGATTCCTCCGCGGCCGTAGTCAGCGTGTCGTAGCCGAACACGGCGAAGAACACCACGCTGGCCGCTGTGAGCACGCCGCCCCAGCCGAAATGCGTCGCGCCGTCGGCGCCAGTCACCGCGGCCGGCACGAACGGGTGCCAGTTTGCCGGATCGATCAGAAACACACCGAGGCCGATCACCAGCAGCGCGCCGATCACTTTGATCGCGACGATCACCGTGTTGAAGCGTGCGCCCCATTCGGTGCGCACAGTGAGCAATGCCGCGACGATCAATGTGATCGCGGCGGCAATCACGTTGAACACATGTCCCGCGCCCGTGCCGATCGCGCCTTGCGCCCACGCCGGCAACTGGATGCCCGCAGAAGCGAGCAACACTTGCACGTAGCCCGACCATCCGATCGCGACGACCGCAACCACCAGCGCGTATTCGAGCAGCAGATCCCAGCCGATGATCCAAGCCACAAGTTCGCCGAGCACCGCATAGCCGTAGGTGTAGGCGCTGCCGGTGACCGGAATCATGCCGGCGAATTCGGCGTAGCACAGTGCCGCGGCGGCGCTGCCGATGCCGGCGATCAGAAACGACAGCGCGACCGCCGGGCCCGCGTTCGCGGCGGCCTGCTGCCCGGCAAGCACGAAGATGCCCACGCCGATGATGCCGCCGATGCCGATCGCGGTGAGTTGCCACAGTCCGAGCACGCGGCGGAAGTCGCGGCGCGCGCCAGCTTCGCTCTGCAGCGCCTCAACCGATTTGTGCCGCGTGATTTGCTCGATCAGGCTCATGCATGCTCCCCGGGATGATCTTGTGCGGCGATCATACCCGAGACGCGGCGCGCCCTACTCTCGCAGTTGCAGCGAGACCTGCTTGTTGCTGCCGGGCAACCATTGTCTGCCCACTTCGCGAAAACCGTGGCGTCTATGGAAGTGTTCGGAGGCGGGATTGGGCGGGTCGAGATCGAACTCACACACAATGCGCTCGATCCGTGCCGCGCGCGCGAACGCGAACAAATCCTCATACAACTGCGCACCGAAGCCGCAGCCCTGCTGTGCGCTCGCCACGACGACGCGATCGATGTAAAGAAATTCAGAATAGCGCGCCGCGAACCAGCGGTAATTCGGACTGTCGTAAGACGTCCCTTCGCGAAACGCGAGCAGGAACGCAGCGATGCGGCCGTCGCTTTCGATCACGCGGTGATGCGCTGCCATCTCGTGCAGCGCGCGCAGCCGCGCTGCATCGAGCGGGCTTAGGAAGTGCACCGATTCGGCGTTGAGCGCGAGTATCGAGGCGAAATCGTCCATCGCTGCAGCGCGGACCACGCCGGGAAATTCGCCGGACATCAGATCATCTTCGGACGGTGGATGCTCGATTTGCTCAAGACCTTGCCGCCTTGCCAAGTTTGGAACCAACCAGCGTCAAGAACGACTCGAACTGATCCACGTTCTCAAAAAAACGCCGTGGGATCATGTAAAAAATATTCTTTGCCGGATACAGCAGAATCAACCTCTGGTTCTACTTCCACCTGAGCAACTCCGACCACTGCACCAACCCCTCGCCATGCGTACGTTTGGCATGCAGGCCGTCCTCGCGAATCTCGTACGAGACGGGCTCCGACAACGCCTTGTATTCGCGGAATGTGCGGCGCGCGCGCCACGGGGTGTAGACGAACAGGATTGCGGCTATGAAAATCAGCGCGCCCAAGGCGCCGAACGACGCCTTGGAATGATCGAACGCGATCATCGCGAGCACTCCGATCACGAGAACGGCTGCCACGATGGCATTCGGCAAGCTGGGTCGCATGTGCAGAAATTGCGCAGCGGCGTAATCGTCTTCGACCAACTGTCCTTGTATGCGCATGTCACTCCTCGCGCGTCACACGCAGCACTTCGTCGACTGAAGTGATGCCCGCCACGCACTTGCGCCAGCCGTCGGCGAGCATCGCGGGCGTGCGCGTGCGCGCGTGCGACTCGAGCTCGGCTTCGGCGGCGTTGGCGTGAATCAGGCGCCGCAGCGTGTCGTCGATGCCGACGAATTCGTAGATGCCGGTGCGCCCCTTGTA
>VBNZ01000171.1:0-501 GCA_005877675.1 Gammaproteobacteria bacterium | reverse complement strand
TACAGCGTCGCCTGCGCAAGTGCGGACTGGCCAAACGCGGCGAGTTCACGCGCACCGGCCGCGTAGCTTACGCGCGTCGCCGGATCGAGCACGCGCACGAGGCGCTGTGCGAGCACACCGAGCAGCGATGACGAAAGCAGGAACGGTTCGACGCCCATATCGCGCAGGCGTGTCACCGCACCGACCGCGGAGTTGGTGTGCAGCGTCGACAGCACGAGATGGCCCGTAAGCGAGGCCTGCACGGCAATTTGCGCGGTTTCAAGGTCACGGATTTCGCCGACCATCACGACATCGGGATCCTGGCGCAGGATTGCGCGCAGGCCGCGTGCGAACGTCATCTCGACCTTGGTGTTGACCTGGGTCTGGCCCACGCCGTCGATGTAGTACTCGATCGGATCCTCGACCGTCATGATATTGCGACTCAGGTCGTTGAGGCGCAGCAGCGATGCATATAGCGTCGTGGTCTTGCCCGAACCCGTGGGGCCGGTGACCAAAAGTATA
>VBNZ01000170.1:9937-10386 GCA_005877675.1 Gammaproteobacteria bacterium | reverse complement strand
AGTGAGAGAGGTTTGAAGTCGGCGCTGGCAGTCATGCTGGGTCTGTTAACAAGTATCCAAACGGTCGCGACGGCCGCCCTTTGCTTGCAGCGCGAAGGGGCCAAGAGCGAAGTGTACTAGACGTACAGGAGCGAGCGGCACCAAGGCGATGCGGGTAAAGGGCCTAGTCCAAGAGGGTTGTCCTTGAGAGGCCGCAGCATTTCGGTGCGTGTCTTGGCCATGGGGCTCGCCATGGCCTGAGTTACGTACCTCGTTCTAGCGACCTCTCAAGGGCAACGCGATCCGTTTGGATACTTGTTAACCGGCCCAAGTGCTACAGCGAAATATCCGCTGGCGCTTCGCCGCGCCGCGCTCGGTCGGCGATGTGCGACAGCAGCGCGGCGAAATCGTCGGCATACGCCCGCATATCGAACAGCCCCATGCGGCGCGCGGGTTCGACGAGCTGTGCG
>VBNZ01000170.1:2351-9924 GCA_005877675.1 Gammaproteobacteria bacterium | reverse complement strand
TCAATTGCGCGACACACATAGTCCTCGTCGTCCGCGGCGATCAGCTCATCGTCGAGTCCGAGCTGATGATTAAGACTGCCGGCAACGCGCGATGCAAAGGTTTCGCGCGGATGCGTCAGCACGGGACAGCCTGCGTAGATCGCATCCGAAGCCGTCGTGTGCGCGTTGTAAGGATTCGTGTCGAGGAACAGATCGGCGTGGCGGAAACACGCAAGATAGTCCGCGTGCTGCAGCTTCGGCGTGAATACGAGTCGCGCCGGGTCGATGCCGGCCGCGAGCGCGTGCGCGCGCAGGCGCATTGCAATGCCGGCCTGAGATGGCCCGTCGAGCAACCACAGCACGCTGCCCGGCACTGCGTGAAGTATGCGCATCCACAGTGCAAACGTAGGCGGAGCGATTTTCCAGCTTGCGTTGAAGCAGCAGTATACAAATACATTTGCGGGCAGGCCGTAGGCTGCACGCGGCGGAGGCGCGATCACGCTGCGCGTCGTATCGGTCGGCTGATAACAGCGTGGCAGGTAGGCGACCTTTTCGTCGTAGTGTGCGCGTTGTGCGGCAGGAATGAGAAAATGATCGGCGATCAGATAGTCGTACCACGGCGCGCCGAGGGTGCCCGGATAGGCAAGCCAATTGATCTGGAGCGGAGCAGGTCGCAACGCAAACAGTTGCGGCATCGAACCCATGCAGTAGCCGTCGATGTCGATCAGCACATCGCAGTGCGCATCGCGGATCGTCTGCGCAATCGCTTCGAGGGCGCGGCCGGCGACATCATGGAATTCGTGGAATCCCGCGACGAGGCGGCGGCGCAGTTCGGTGCCGTCGTCTGGCGTCGTCGCAAACGCCACGCTGACGATTGCGGACGCGCGCAGACGTTCGATGAGCTCGACCACGAGCAGCCCGGTCGCATGCTGATTGAAGCCGGACGAAACAAAACCGACACGCAAGGGCCCGCGTTCGCTCGCGCGCGCCGCGGGGACAGCGGCCTGCGCCATTGGCGCGAACTGCGCGGCAAAAGTCCGCGCGCAGGCCAGCTGCTGTGCGGGCGTTGTATCCTCGGCGAGAAATGAAAACGGCGTTATGCGCGGCGTGCGCGCCTCGACCGCGGCGACGAGTTGCGCGGACAGCGCGGGCAGATCGCTCCAGTCGCACAGGCGACGCTTGACGAAGGCCAGATGCGAGAGTGGATCGGCGAGACCTGGGTCGAGCTTGCGCGCGCGCGCGAATAACTGCGCTGCCTTGTCCCAATCGCCAAGCTGGTCGTGGATCAGTCCGAGATTATGCGTGGCCTGAGCGCTCGGGCGCAGGTCGAGCGAGTTTTCATATGCCGTGGCGGCTTGCTGCAGGCGTCCGGATCGCTCGAACATGAGGCCCGCCATATACCAGGCATCCGCGTATTTCAGATCGAGCTGCAGCGCGGTACGGATCAGCTCTTCCGCCGCGGCCCATTGAAACTGGGCCATGCGCACATTCGCGAGGTCGAGCCATGGTTGCGGATGCGTCGGTTGCAGACGTACACCGCGTTCGAAACATGCCGTTGCGCCGGCATAGTCGCCGAAGTGCCCGCGCAGCCGCCCGAGTTGCATGAGCGCCACGGTGTGATTCGGATCCAACTGCAGCGCCTGCTCGAGTGCGCTGCAGGCGGCATCGAGCTGTCCGCGCTGCATCTCTGCCACAGACAGATTGCACAGTACCTCGACTGAGCGCGGCGCGAGCGTGCGCGCGTGCGCGAGCGTGCGCGCCGCGGCGTCGGGACGATTCGACTGCAGCTGCGCAATACCGAGCAGACGCCATAACTCGCCTTCCGCAGGAAACGCTTGCAGTGCGGCCTGCGCCCGCTGTTCCGCGGCGCGCAGGCCACCGCGCTCGATCAGCGCGGCGATGGTATCGATCGCCTGGATCAATGCTGGCGTGGTCACCGTCAGGCGCCCTCGGTCAAAAGCTTCATCTGATCGGCCTGATATTCCTGCGTCAGCGGCTCGAGCAGCGGATCCAGATCGCCAGCCAGCGTCTCCGGCAGGCGATGCAAGGTCAGGTTGATGCGATGGTCGGTGATGCGATTTTGTGGAAAATTATACGTGCGGATCTTCTGGCTCCGATCGCCGCTGCCGACCTGCAGGCGGCGCGCATCGGCCTGTGCCGCCGCTTGCTTGCTGCGCTCCTCGTCGAGCAGGCGTGCCTTGAGCAGCGACATGGCACGCGCGCGGTTCTTGTGCTGGCTGCGTTCGTCCTGGCACTCGACCACGATGCCGCTCGGCAGATGCGTAATGCGGATTGCCGAATCGGTCTTGTTGACGTGCTGGCCGCCGGCGCCGCTCGCGCGGAAAGTGTCGGTCTTGAGGTCGGCGGGATTGATTTGGATCTCGTCGACCTCGTCCATCTCGGGTAGGATCGCGACCGTCGCGGCCGAGGTGTGAATGCGCCCCTGCGCCTCGGTTTCCGGCACGCGTTGCACGCGATGTGTGCCCGATTCGAATTTCAGCTTCGAGAACACGCCCTTGCCTTCGACGCGCGCGATCACTTCGCGGAAGCCGCCGTGCTCGCCCTGATTGGATGAAAGAATTTCCACTCGCCAACCCTGATGCTCGGCGTAGCGCGCATACATGCGGAACAAGTCGCCGGCAAAAATCGCTGCCTCGTCGCCACCGGTGCCCGCGCGCACTTCGAGAAAGATGTTGGCTTCGTCGCGCGCATCCTTCGGCAGCAGCAGGAGGTTCAGTTCGCGGTCGAGCGTGTCGCGGCGCTCCTGGAGTTCGGTGACTTCGTTCTCGGCGAGTTCGCGCATATCCGGATCTCGCAGCAGCTCTTTCGCCGCGGCGAGACCACGAGTAGTGTCGTCGTAGGCGCGCAGGCTCGCCGTCAGCGGTTCGAGTTGCGCGAACTCGCGCGACAATTCGCGGAAACGCGCATTGTCGTTGACGACATCGGGTTGGGCGAGCAGCAGGGCGACTTCCTGATGGCGCTCGGCAAGCTCGTCGAGCTTGCGGCGGATCGACGGATTCATTCGGTTTTGCGCGTCCGGGTATTGGCTTCAGGCGCGGGCTCGGCGAACACGCGCTCGGCCGCGCGCAGCAATTCGACGTCGCCGCGCAACGCTGCGGCGCGCAGGTTGGCACTGGGCGCGTGCAGCAGTTTGTTGGTCAAGGTGTGCGCCAGGAATTCGAGCGCCTGCTCTGGCGTGCGTCCACTTGCGAGCAGCGCGCGTGCCTTGTCGAGCGTGGCATCGCGCTGCACTTGGGCATCGCTGCGCAGCGCGGTCAGCGGATTGCGCACGTCGAGTGCACGGCGCCAAGCCTGATAGTGCTCGACCTGCATCTCGATGATCGCCTCGGCCTCGTTCGCGGCCGCCTGGCGCGAGCGCAGGTTGTCATCGATGACCTGCTTCAAATCGTCGATCGTGTAAAGAAAGGCGTCTTCGACTTCCGCCACATCGGCAGCGATGTCGCGCGGCACGGCGATGTCGACGAGAAACATCGGCCGATGCCGGCGCGAACGCAGCGCATCCTCGACCATCGCGCGTGTCAGCACAGGTTCGCGGCTTGCGGTGGACGAGATCACGATATCGGCTTCGGCCAGATGCTGTGGTAGATCGGCCAGCGCGATGGCGTAGGCGCCGAAACGCCCGGCCAGCATCTGCGCGTTTTCGAGCGTGCGATTGGCGACGATCAGGCGGCGGGCTTTCGATTCGAGCAGATGCCGCGCGGCAAGTTCGACCGTCTCGCCCGCGCCGATCAGCAGCACGCACGCTCCGGCCAGATCGGTGAACAGGCGTTCGGCCATGCGCACCGCAGTGTAGGCGACAGACACCGGATTGGCGCCGATGCGCGTGTCCGTGCGCACGCGCTTGGCTACGGCAAAAGTCTGCTGCAGGAGGCGTTCCATCGGCGTACGCAGGGTGCCGACGCTGCGTGCGGCCTGGTAGGCGTCCTTGACCTGGCCCAATACCTGCGGTTCGCCGAGCACCATTGAATCGAGCCCGGATGCGACGCGAAAGAGATGCCGCACGGCGTCGTCTTCAGCGTGGGTATAGAGGAACTCGTCCAGGCGTCGTCCGGTCACAAGTTCAGGGTCGAGACCGTGATGTTCGAGCAGCCAGCGCTGCGGCACGCCTTCGGCGCCGGCATCGACGTCGACGTAGAGTTCGGTACGGTTGCAGGTCGACAGGATCAGCGCCTCGTTGATGCCGCTACGCGCGGCCAGATCCGATAGCGCCTGCGGTGTCGCTTCTGGCGCGAACGCAACCTTCTCGCGCAGCTCGAGCGGCGCGGTTTGGTGGTTGAGTCCCAGAGCGATTAAGGCCATCTGTTCGACAATCAGCTAAAGTAGCGGCACGGCACCAAGGTGCTTGAACCGCGGCGGAATTGTAGCAAACGCGGCCAGTTCGAGATGCGGAAAAGTATAGTCATGATCTGAATAAGCTCATCCTGGACTTATTCAGACGCGTCGAATCCGGTACACGCCCGGACTCGACTTCGCCGCATCAAACGCTTGGGCGTTCGATTCGCGTGCGAGGCATCCTGCCGCGCGGAAACGCTGAACTGGTTCAGAGTCTTCGTCGTGCGGTATTCGCGCTGCCGATCGTCGCGCTCGCTGCCTGCGCGACTGCGCCTGTCCCACATTCCGCGCGCAATGCAGCGCCGGCGCCGCTGGCGCGCATCCAGGTCACGCCCGATAGCGCCGAACGCGACCTGATGACGCAGATCATTGCCGGCGAGTTCGCGCTGACCGATGCGAATGCCGAAGCTGCCGCGCGTCTGTATGCCGATGCTGCACAGCGCAGCGACGATCCGTCGATCGCCGAGCAGGCTACGCGCGTCGCGATTGCCGGGCATCAGTGGCAGGTCGCGCACGCGACGCTCGCGCGCTGGCAGGCGCTGGTCGGCGAGAGCGCTGCATTCCGCCAGGCGCGCGCGAGGATCGCGCTGCACGATAATTATGCCGATGTGGCCTATGCCGACCTCGATGCGCTGCTCAAACAACCCGATGACAAAGGTTGGGGCGCGGTAGCGCAGACGCTGCTCAGCGCGGAGGACAAGCAGGCGGCCGGGGCCATGCTAGAGCGTCTGCTCGGCGGCGGTGGCGCAACGAAAGCGGCACCCGCGCGCCTTGCTGAGGCGAAGCCCGAAATCTGGATCGTCGTCGGTCAGCTCGCGCAACGGCTCGAGCGCAAACAGCTGGCAGCTTCGCTGGCAGAGCAAGCGCTGCTGCGTTTTCATACACCCGACGCTTACATCTGGGCCGCGCAGTTGCATCTCATCGCGAACGACAAGGCCGGTGCGCGCAAGCTGTTCGCCGATGCGCTGCGCGCGAGCGACAAGCCGGCGTCGAAGGCGTCAAAACGGCTCGCGAGCGCGGACGAGGGCAAGGCGCGCCTGCGCATGGCTTATGCCAAACTGCTTGCCGATGCGGGCGAGAATATCGAGGCTGCACAGGTGCTCGCGCAGGGCACGCAAAACGACTACACCTACGCCGCGCGTGCTGCGTATCTCGCGCGCGCCAGCGAGAAAACCGCCAAGCTGCAGATCGATGATTTGTATCAGCAAGTGCAAGCTTTGCCGCCGCCACGTGCGCCCGCGCGCGTGATGCTGCTCGGCCAGCTCGCCGAACTCGGTGAACGCCGCGCCGAGGCGCTCGCGTGGTATGGGCAGATTTCGAGCGACGACGAGCGCTGGTTCAACGCGCAGCTGCGCACTGCGGTGGTGCTCAACGACAGCGGCAAGAGTGCTGATGCGTTCAATCTATTGCATGGCCTGCAGGCGCGTTCGGCCGACGATGCAAAAGAAGTCGGCGAGACCTTTCTGCTCGAGGCGGAGCTTCTGAACAAGCAGAAGCGCGGCGAGGAGGCGATCGCGGTCTACGATCGGGGCCTTGCGGTGTTGCCCGACGACACACGCCTGATCTACGCCCGCGCGCTGCTCAACGACGACCTCGACCACGTCGATGCGGCCGTGCATGACCTGCGTCGCGTGCTGGAATTGAAGCCCGACGATGCCGACGCGATGAACGCGCTCGGCTACACCTTGGCAGATCGCACCGACAGCAAAACCGAGGCGCTCGCGCTGATCGAGAGGGCGCTCGTGCTCAAGCCTGGCGAGCCTGCGATCATCGACAGTCTCGGCTGGGTGCAGTATCGCCTCGGCAACCTCGAAGCGGCGTTGGTGCAGCTGCGCATGGCGTTCCAGAAGCAGCCCGACGCAGAAATCGCCGCGCACCTGGGTGAAGTTCTGTGGGTCAGCGGCAAACGCGATGAGGCGCGGCAAGTGTGGGAGCAGGGCCGCAAGAAGGACGGTGCGAACAAGGTGTTGAATGAGACGATTAAACGGTTGGCGTCTTAAGAGGGCGCTTGCCGCCATGGTTGCCCTGCTGCTGGCCGCATGCGCGCCGATGCAGGTGAAGCAGCATGCGGGCACCGCATCCGACGAATCCGCGCAGCAAGCACGCGAGGCCGCGCTGTCGGCGCGCACGCGCTGGTCGCTCGCAGCGCATATCGGCGTGTCGAACGAGCGCGATTCGGGCAGTGGCGAACTCGACTGGCAGCAGGATGGCAGCGCGTACACCTTTACCGTGCGTGCGCCGGTGACCGGCAAGACCTGGAAGCTCAGCGGCAACGATGGCCACGCCAAACTCGAAGGGGTCGAGTCGCAGACTATCGAAGGCGACGATGCCGAGCGGCTGTTGCGCGAACGCGTCGGCTGGGATGTACCGCTCGCCGCGCTGCGCGCCTGGGTGCTTGGCCTGCGCGCGCCCGGCGCGACCGCGCACGTGAACTACGACGAATCCGGATTGCCGGCGAAGATCGAGCAGTCGGGCTGGAGCGTGGAATATCGCGACTGGTACACCGATCGCAATCCACCATTGCCGCGGCGCGTTTTCGCCACTCGCGGTTCGACGCGCGTGAAAATGGCGATCGAAAGCTTCGACATTGCGCCATGATCCGCGACTGGAGCAACTGGCCGGCTCCGGCCAAACTTAATCTGTTTTTGCACATCGTGGGCCGCCGCGAAGACGGCTATCCAGCTGCTCGACTGGGGCGACACAGTGGGCCTGCTCGTGCGCGATGATGGCTTGATCGCGCGCGTCGGCGCGCTGCCCGGCGTCGCGGCCGAAGACGATCTATGCCTACGTGCGGCGCGCGCCCTGGCCGACTATGCCGAGGTCGAATTCGGCGTCGACATCGCGCTCGACAAACGCGTCCCAATTGGCGGCGGCCTCGGTGGGGGCAGCTCGGACGCCGCAACGGTGCTGGTCGCGCTGAATGCGCTATGGGAAACCGGCCTCACGATCGATCAACTCGCCGAATTGGGTTTGGCCCTCGGTGCCGATGTGCCGGTATTCGTGCGTGGGCATAGCGCCTGGGCCGAGGGCGTCGGTGAGCGTCTGACCAAAATGGAATTGCCAGAGTGCGAATTCGTGATACTGCATCCGCGCGTGAGCATCGCCACAGGGCCTTTATTCCAAGCTGCGGAATTGACACGAAATTGCGCTCCGGCGACAATATCTGGCTATCTTTCCGGAAATGTGGCGGATAACGTTTTTACGCCGTTGGTGCGTGCGCGCTACCCCGAAGTCGCTGCTG
>VBNZ01000170.1:0-2292 GCA_005877675.1 Gammaproteobacteria bacterium | reverse complement strand
CGGGGCAGGTAGCTAACGAGGCCTTGGCAGCATGTCCACTCGAGTTTGCGGCGTTTCGAGCGCGAGGTGTGAACCGGTCGCCGCTGCAGGATGCAGTAGACGTGTTTCGCGATAGGAAAGGGCAAGGAACACGATTCCCGCATTCGAGGGAATGACGGACTAACAAAGCAATCCGTAAGCGCAAGATTTCGCGCAGGATGCGCGGACGCAGCGGCTTTTTGCGCTGCGGAAAACGTGGCGCGGCTTTGCCGCGACCGTTTTCGTGAAGGTTGTGGCATGGGATTGGTACAGGACGTATCAATGCGACAAGCGTAGCTCGGCGCGGGAGTCAGCCCGAATTTACTTCGGGCTGACCGGCGCGGAAATTGCGGCAGGATGCCCAATTTTCCGCATAAAAATTGGGCCGTCGCCAAGTGGTAAGGCACGGGATTTTGATTCCCGCATTCGTAGGTTCGAGTCCTACCGGCCCAGCCAAGTTTTTTGAAGCAAGACATGTCGTTAATACTGCAAGGGGCTTGACGTGAACACAGCCACGACATCGGCTTTCGGCGGTTATACGGCAAACAAGGGCGAGCGCGGCCTGCAGGTTTTCACGGGCAACGCGAATCGCGCGCTGGCGCAAGCGGTGTGCGCGGAAATCGGCATTCCGCTCGGCAAGGCGCAGGTGACGACGTTCTCCGACGGCGAGGTGCGCGTCGAGATCGACGAAAACGTGCGCCGCCAGGAAGTGTTCGTGATCCAGCCGACTTCGGCGCCGACCGCGGAACACTTCATGGAGCTGCTGGTGCTGATCGACGCGCTCAAACGCGCATCGGCGTCGACGGTGACCGCGGTGATTCCGTACTTCGGCTACGCGCGGCAGGATCGGCGCATGCGCTCGGCGCGCGTGCCGATCACGGCCAAAGTCGCAGCGAAGATGATTTCGGCGGTCGGGACCGATCACGTGCTGACGGTCGATCTGCACGCGGACCAGATCCAGGGGTTTTTTGATATACCTTTGGACAATGTATACTCGTCGCCGGTGCTGCTGGCGGATATCTGGCGCTACAATGCGCCAGAGGATCTGATCGTGGTCAGCCCCGACGTCGGCGGTGTGGCGCGCGCGCGTGCGATCGCCAAGCGCCTCGATGATGCGGATCTTGCGATCATCGACAAGCGCCGGCCGCGTGCGAACGAGGTCGCGGTGATGAACATCATCGGCGACGTCGAAGGCAAGACCTGCGTCTTGATCGACGACATCGTCGACACCGCGGGCACGCTGTGCGCAGGTGCTGCGGTGCTGAAAAAGAACGGCGCCAAGCGCGTGGTCGCGTACTGCACGCATCCGGTGCTGTCGGGGCCGGCGATCCAGAATCTGAACGGATCGCAGCTCGACGAACTGGTGGTGACCGACACGATTCCATTGTCGGATGCCGCCAGGAAATGCAGCAAGATTCGCCAGCTCAGCGTGGCGGAACTGCTCGGCGAAACGATCCGTCGCATCGCGTTCGGCGAATCGGTCAGTTCGCTTTACGTGGATTAATTTTCGATTTTGGAAGCCGGTTTGAACGGCTTCCACGCAACTCTCCTGGTCGCGGGGGAGTTTCAACGCCGCCGCGAGGCGGTCAACTGCAACACAAAAGGTAGAAGCAAAATGGCAACGATTCATGAAATTCCGGCCGAGAGCCGCAAGGGCGACGGGAGGGGTGCGAGCCGCCGCCTGCGCAACACGGGCAAGGTTCCGGCCATCGTCTACGGCGGCGAACTCGCCCCGGTCAGCATCCAGATCGAGCATAACGACGTCTGGCTTTCGGCGATTCTCGACCTGAAGCTCGACGGCAAGGTGCAGAAAGTGCTGCTGCGCGACATGCAGCGTCATCCGTTCAAGCAGCAGCTGCTGCATCTCGACTTCCAGCGCGTCGACGAGAACAAGGCGATCCGCATCAGCGTGCCGCTGCACTTCCTCAACCAGGAGAAGTCGCCGGCCGGCAAGAAGGCGGGCGTGCTGATTTCGCATGCGCTCAACGACGTCGAAGTGTCGTGCTTGCCGAGGGACCTGCCGGAGTACATTGAGATCGATCTCTCCGACCTCGACGTGGGCGGCATCGTTCACCTGTCCGAGGTCAAGCTGCCGACGGGTGTAGAAATTCCGGAACTGCGCCTGGGCAAGGAGCATGACGTAGCCGTGGTCACCGCGCAGGAAATGAAGGAAGAAGTCGAAGCGGCTCCGGCCGTCGACGCCGCTGCCGCGGGTGCGACCGGCGCTGCCGCCGCTCCGGCCGCCGCCCCGGCTGCCGCGAAGAAGGAAGAGAA
>VBNZ01000169.1 GCA_005877675.1 Gammaproteobacteria bacterium | reverse complement strand
TCGTCGACGGCGAAGTGCGCGTGATACTCGACGAGGCGACGAACAAGGGCATCACGCTCAAGCGCGGCGAATTCTTCGGCGAGATGAGTCTGATCTCGGGCCGGCGCCGCTCGGCCACCGTCGTCGCCGGCAACAATTGCGTACTGATCGAAACGCCGCGGCGCTCGATGAATCGTCTGATCAATTCGGTCGAGGGCGTCAAGCGCGAAATCGACAATGTGTTCGTGATGCGCGCGATCCAGTCGCGTTTCGCGCCGGAGGCGAGTGCGGAGCAACTCGCCGATATCGTCGCGAGCTCGAAACTGCAGCGCTTTGCCGCGGGCGCCGTGCTGTTCAACGAGGGCGAAAGCGGCGACTGCCTGCATCTGGTGCGCGTCGGCTCGCTCACGATCTCGCGCAATATCGGCGGCAAGGACGTGGTGCTGAGCTACGTCGCCGCGGGCAACTACGTAGGCGAGATGGCACTGCTCGGCGAGGCCAAGCGCTCGGCCACCGCGCGCGCGGCGATCGCGAGCGAGACGATCCGCCTCGACGGCGCCGCGTTCATGAAACTCGTGTCGCGCATTCCGGTACTCAAGCTGCGTCTGCAGGAGGAATACCGCCAGCGCACGACGGCGAACCTCGCGATGCAGGCGATCGGCGGCGGCGACATTATCTCGTTCCTCGTCGCGCAGGGCGCGGGCGAAGCGACCGACATCCTGCTGATCGACGAGTCGCTGTGCGTGCGCTGCGACAACTGCGAGAAGGCCTGCGCGGAAACGCATGGCGGCACTTCGCGTCTGGATCGCGAGGCCGGCCCGACTTTCGCCGAAGTGCATGTGCCGACCTCGTGCCGGCATTGCGAGCATCCGCATTGCATGAAGGACTGCCCGCCGGATGCCATAAAACGTGCTCCCAATGGCGAGGTCTTCATTGCCGACAACTGCATCGGCTGCGGCAATTGCGAACGCAATTGTCCTTACGGCGTGATCCACATGGCGGTGAAGCCGCCGAAGAAACCGGGTCTGCTGTCGTGGCTGCTGTTCGGCGCCGGCCCGGGCCCCGGCGAAGCGCCGATGGACAAGAAGGACAAGAAGGCCGCGACCGGCAAGAAAGCGGTCAAATGCGATATGTGCAAAGGCATCGATGGCGGCCCCGCCTGCGTACGCTCGTGCCCGACCGGCGCGGCGATACGCATTTCGCCTGAAGAGTTTCCTTCGTATGCACAGTCCAGACGCTAGCGCCATCGCGAGCGTCAAAGCCCTCTCCTCCAACGGCTTCATCGTTGGGGGAGAGGGTTTGGGTGAGGGGGCGCCCTTTGCAACATTCATCCCTGAAGCGTGGCCGCTCGGCGTCCTGCCTCACCCTCAGGTGCCGCACGCGATGCGCTTCAACGCATCGCGTAAGCGCGGCACCCTCGCCCCCCTCACCCAACCCTCTCCCCCGCGCAAGCGCGAAGGAGAGGGCTAAAAACATGGCCGGCCACGATTCCATTCTGACTTTCGCCAAGTCGCGCTATCTGTGGATCGCGCTTGCGCTGACCGGCGCCTCGCTCGCCGCCTACTTATGGCACGACCCGGGTGGTCTGCCGAACGGCGGCACCTGGCTCGGTTACACGCTCGGCACGATCGGCGCGCTGTTGATCGTCTGGCTGATGCTGTTCGGTGTGCGCAAGCGCAAGTATCTCGACAGCGCCGGGACGCTGCGCGGCTGGCTTTCGGCACATGTCTATCTCGGCACTTCGTTGATCCTGATCGTGCTGCTGCACGCGGGATTCCAGGTTGGCTGGAACCTGCACACCTTCGCCTTCGTGCTGATGCTGATCGTGATTTTCTCCGGCTTCTTCGGTCTCTACGCCTATCTGCGCTACCCGACGTTGATGACGCGCAACCGCGAAAGCGCCACGCGCGACGCGATGCTCGAGGAAGTCGCCGACATCGACCAGAATGCGCTCGCGCTGGCCGACGGCATCGATCCGAAGATCCATGCGGTCGTGCTGCGCTCGATCCAGAACACCAAACTCGGCGGCGGCGTGTGGTCGCAGTTGCGCGCGCGCGATGGCTCCGACATCGCGATCACGTCGCTAATCGCAGCGATGGAGGAACGGCGCAAGCGCGGCACCGACGCCGGCGGCCAGACTGCGACGATCTTCGCCATGGTCGACTTCCTCGCCAGCAACGCCAACGACAAGCAGACCGAAGCGCTGCGCAAGCTGATCGATATGATTACGCGCAAGAAGGGTCTCGCGAGCAAGGTCGCGCGCGATATGCAGTATCAAGCGGTCATGGAAATCTGGCTGTACTTCCACGTGCCGATTTCGTTTGCGCTGCTGGCAGCGCTGATTGGGCACATTGTGTCGTCGTTTTTTTACTGGTGATTCGATGACGATGACATCTGCCTACTTTAGCTCGTCATTCCCGCGAAAGCGGGAATCCAGTGCCTTTGCTGTTGATCTTCGCGCTAGCGCCTCCCATCGCATTTCTGCTTGCATTCAGCGAGATGCGCGCTCTCAAAGCGGAGCTTCCACTCGCTTACGGCGAGCGGGTCACTTACAAGCCAAAGCTTCCACTCGCCTTCGGCGAGCGGGGCGCTTTAAAGCCAAGGCTTCCGTGCCGCTGCGCGGCCCGGGTTACTTTTCTTTGCTTGCACAAAGAAAAGTAACCAAAAGAAATGCACCCCAGGCATTGCGCTTTTCGGGCTTCCTGCCCGAAAAGTACGCGACCTCGGCCTGTGTTCCGCCGATTGCACATCCATGTGCAAGCGGCGGAATCGGCGCGATCCATCGCGCCGCCCCTGCGGGCATCGCGGCCGCTGCCGCCGCAATGCAATGGGGACCCAACAGCAGCGCGCTCCTGCGCGCAGAAGCGAAAAGCGAAAGGCAAAAGGCAAAAGGCAAAAGGCAAAAGGCGAAAAGCGAAAGAAGAGCAACGGTACAGGCGGATGCTTTGCTTGGGCGCGCAGGATGCGCGTCGCTTCTGGGCCCCTTCGCGTTGCGGCGGCAGCGGACGATCAGGCCCGTTAGGGTCGGCGCGGGACCGCGCCGATTCCGCTGGGTACATGGACGTACCTTCAGCGGAACCCGGCCGCTGACGCGGACTTTTCGGGCAGGAGCCCGAAAAGCGCAATGTGAGGGTGTGCTTCTCTTTGGTTACTTTCTCTTGCACAAGCAAGAGAAAGTGACCCGCTCGCCGCAGGCGAGTGGAAGCCTTCGCTCGCAAGTGACCCGGGCCGCGCAGCGGCACGGAAGCACTACTCTCTTGAAAGTGCCCCGCTCGCCGCAGGCGAGTGGAAGCCTTCGCTCGAGAGTAAGTCCCTCACCGAATACAAGTGAAGCAACGGCGCAAAGGGAGAGGCAGATTCCCGCCTTCGCGGCGATGAAGAGCAAGCGTGCAAGCGGAGCACCGCAATGCGCTGGCTAATCCGACGCGTCCTCAAGAAAGGCAAAGGCGCCATCTCGTACGAGGAGGATACCCACTTCGGCGAAGTGCTGACGATCGGGCGCGCGGCGGATCAGGCGATCTTTCTGCCTGATCTGCGCGCGGCGCTCAATCATGCGCGCATAACGCTACTGTCGAATGGCGAATACAAGATCGAGTCGCTGATCCTCGCCGGCATCCGCGTCAATGGCGAAATCGTCTATACGACGACCGCGGGCGCAGACGCGACGATCGAGATCGGCAATACCCGCCTCACGCTGCTGCCGCCGCCCGAAGGTTACGAAGGCGGCGTCGAGGTGATGACGCTGGACAAGGGCGAACAGAAGGCCGAGAAAGAAAAACGCGCAAAGCCGACACGCCTCGCACAGACCTCGTTGCGCAAGCGCTGGCCAGCGTGGGCGTTGTTCGTAAGTATACTTTTGTTCGGCCTTGCACTGCCGATGTTCGGGCACTTCAATCCCAGCGTCGGCAATTTCCTGCGCCAATCGCCGCTGCCGTCGACGCTGTCGTGGAACCCCGGCACGATCGACGCCGCACATCATTTCTTCGCGGCCGACTGCACAAAGTGTCATCAGACGCCGTTCCGCACGGTGCGCGATAACGCCTGCCTCGCCTGCCATGCGAACACTGCTGCGCACGCCGACGCAGTCAAATTCAACATGCCCGAGCTCGGCAACGCGGAATGCCGCAGCTGCCATCAGGATCATCAGGGCCTGCGTGGCCTGATCCGGCGCGATCAGCGCCTGTGCGCGGACTGCCACGCCAATCTCAAGGCGAACACGAAGAACGCAAGCAGCTTCGACGACGTGAAGGATTTCGGCAAAGCCCACCCTGAGTTCAAACTCAACCTGCCGAACTGGGACGCGAACGGCAAGTTCGTGCCGCAACGCGTGAGCTACGCGCCGAATCTCAAGGAGAATTCGGGTCTCAAGTTCAATCACGAGAAACACCTTAAAGCGGATGGCCTCAACACGCCTAAGGGCCGACGCACGCTCGATTGCGCAAGTTGTCATGTGCCCGAGCCCGGCGGCGCGAAGATGCGTCCGGTGAATTTCGAGGCGATGTGCCACGACTGCCACACGCTCGGCTTCGACACGCTGGCGCCCGCGCGCGAAGTGCAGCACGGCAAACGAAGGCGGCTATCTCGACGCGAAGGCGCCGACGATCGTGCAAGAGCGCCGCCGCCCGGGTTCGCCGCCGTTGTCGCAGCAGGAAAAGGCCGAGGCGCTCGCGTGGGCACGTGAGCGCACGGCACAGGTGACGAACAACCTGTTCGGTGCCGGAGGGGTGGCCGGTCAGACTGCATCGGATGCCACGGGTTGCGCACTCTGCCACAAGGTGACCGCGCCGAGTGCGGCAAATTCCGCATGGCAGGTCGCGGCTGTGCGCGTGTCGGGCGTGTGGTACGCCGAAGCAACGTTCACGCATGCCAAGCACACGACGGTGAAATGCGAGAGCTGCCACGATGCGCGCAAATCCAAGGAATCGAGCGATGTGCTGATTCCAGGCATCGACAATTGCCGCGCCTGTCACGGCGGCGCCTATGCCAAGGACAAGGTCGGCACGACCTGCATCGCCTGCCACAACTATCACCAATCAACGACGCTCAAGCTCGGCCAGCCTGCGAGCGCACCAGCGCAAGCCGCGCCGAAACGGTGACGCCGGAGCAGGCCTATCACGAGCTGTGTTTCTACAC
>VBNZ01000133.1:447-4998 GCA_005877675.1 Gammaproteobacteria bacterium | reverse complement strand
GTCTGGTGTTGGGGATTTGTATCGTTGACGGCCAGCGAGGAGACGCGCCGCCTGTTCGATGAACTGCTTCGCAGACGCGCCAATCGCTCCCCCCACGGCGCGGAGCTCGACGATCAAGCAACTTGTTGCGCCCTCATTGCAGAAGACCCTTCATGGATATCGAAAGCCTATCCTCTACCTGAAGGCCTGTTCGTCAACGGATTGGGCTACAAGGGGCTGCTGATGGGTGAGCCTCCCGCCGCTCCTCTGCAAGGCGCACTGTCGCCCTTCACGTTTCATGCGAATTGGACGGTCGGCCTTGAGAACAAACGCGCGCTCATGCGCCAGACCGGAACCTGGTTGCTGGGTTGACGACAACGAAGCGAACCGGGAAAGCGCCATCCGTGGCGCCGGCACTATTCGGCGCAGCCAAAGTCGGAGACGAAGGCGAGTCGCGTCAGCGGAAACGTACCGCTGCCGAATCCATCCAGAGTTGACGCGTAGCTGAACTGCGCGAGCGTACAACTCGTCAGGTCGATATCGACCGTGCCCCCACGAATGAACGGTGGTCGAGCCACGCGGAGGACCACCGGTTGCAGTATCCCGCCAATATTCTGCGACTGGCGTTGAAAGCGCTCCACACAATCGCTACGTCGCCGTTGTCGTGGATGTGCTGATCGAGACGTAGTGACCGTTCGCGTCGGGATCGTAGTAAAAACCGTTCATGCCGTTTAGCGCGCCAGAACCTGCGCCGAACTCGTACGCGCCTGCGTCGCAACCCTTGGCCGAACGCGTGTAACTGTGTGCGTCGAGCGCCGGTGACAAGATTATTAACGCAGCCCGGTCTCGTTGCGTGCAATCACCATGCGCTGGATTTCGCTCGTACCTTCGTAGATCTCGGTGATCTTGGCGTCGCGGAAATATCGTTCGAGTGGCATTTCCTTGGAGTAACCCATGCCGCCGTGGATCTGCACGGCCTGGTGCGTAATCCACATGGCCGACTCGGAGGCGGTCAGCTTGGCCACCGCCGCTTCGGTCGAGAACTTGCCGCCGCTCTTGTCGGCCTGGCCTTTGGCGAAAGCGGCGCGCAACGTCAACCAATACGAGGCGTCGAGCTTGCACTTCATGTCCGCGATCTTCGCCTGTGTCATCTGGAAGCTGCCGATCGGCTGGCCGAAGGCCTTGCGTTCCTTCGCGTAGGCGAGCGTCGCCTCGTACGCGGCGCGCGACAGGCCCACGGCCTGCGAGGCGATACCGATGCGGCCCGCGTCGAGCACGCTCATCGCGACCTTGAAGCCTTCGCCTTCGGCGCCGATCAGATCTTCGGCTGGAATCTTGTAATCCGCGAATTCAATTTCGCACGTGGCCGAGGCGCGGATGCCGAGCTTGGGCTCGGTCTTGCCGCAATGGAATCCCGCACGCGCGGTGTCGACAATGAACGCGCTGATGCCTTTCGCCCCCTTCGCCGGGTCGGTCATCGCAAACAACAAAATATACTTTGCCACCGGACCCGAGGTTATCCAGCTCTTCTTGCCGTTGACGATATAGCTGCCGTCGGCCTGCCTGGTCGCGCGAATCTTCATCGCGGTCGCGTCGGAACCCGACTGCGGCTCGGTCAGCGCAAACGCGCCGATCGCTTCGCCCGACGCGATCGGCGTCACGTATTTCAGCTTCTGCTCATGCGTGCCGAACTTGAGCAGACCATTGCAGTAGAGCGTGTTGTTGACCGACATGATGGTCGAGTGCGCGCAGTCCGCGGCCGCAATCTCGATCATCGCGAGCACATAGGAAATCGGATCCATGCCGGCCCCGCCGTATTCGACCGGCACCTCGATGCCCATGAGGCCGAGCGCGCCCATCTCACGGATGTTCGCGAGCGGGAATTCGCCCTTGGCGTCGAACTCCGCCGCCGACGGCGCGATGCGCTTCTGCGCGAAGTCGCGCGCGATGGCCTGGATCGAGAGTTGGTCTTCGGTGAAGTTGAAATCCATGCTGGTTCCCTGGAATTTTGAATACTAAATTTTGCCGTCCCGGCGAAAGCCGCGATCAAGTCCCCTTTCATCGCGTTGGCTGTTGAAGCAAACGCTGTATTCCGGCGTTCACCGAAATGACGAGCAAGGGATGCAAAGTCGAAGGGCGTAATTCTACCGCGTCTCTAACGCGTCGCGACCCTTGAAAAATCACACGGCCTGCCAAGCAAGCGCTGACTGAGCATCCACGCTAGCAGCCCATCCGTCGCATATGCCTGATGCCAGATCACATGATCGCCCTCGGGATACTCGGTATAGCGCGGCTTGCCGCCTATCGCGCGTAACACGCGCACGACCGCGCGCGAGCCGACCATCTCTCCGTCATAGCCCTTCTCGACATCGGTGTCGTTGTCCTTGGCGCCATGGAACGCCCACACGGGCACATCGACTATCGGTGCGAGGCCCGAGACTTCGGTCATGCCCGACATCGGCACGCCCGCGGCGTAGCAGGCCGGCGCGGCTTTGAGTGCATCCCATACGCCGGTTGCGCCGTCGGAGATACCAGTGAGAACCACGCGGCGCGGATCGATCGGAAAGCGTTTCAGCGCATCGGCGACGACTGCCGCGATGCGTGCGGGTGGCCAGTACGCGCCGGTCGTCTGCGGTGCTATGTAGACCAGCGGCACGTGGCCATGGAGCGCCGCATCGATCAGCTCCATCGAGCCATTGCCGTAGCCAACGAGCTGCGATTCATTGTCTGTGCCATCCTGCCAGTCACCGTGCAGGAACACGATCAGCGGCAGTTTTTCGTCCTGCTCGCGACCGGACGTGACGATCGCGCGATACGGAATGTGCTGCGCGTCGGGCGTCCAGTATTTGTCGAGCGCCGAATCTTCGACGGCCACCCCCCGTCCGCTCACCAACAGGCCCGACAAGAAAAACATCGCCATCAATTTCGTCAAATCATTGTCCCTTACAGGCGTTCAATTGCGGCGCCAGCTGCAACCGAAACGGCGGTAGTTATGCTGCATCGACCAGAAATCACAAGCCAAAGAATAATTGACGGATGCAGCATAACATCGTTATTCTAGCCATCTATCTCTTAATCAAGATAAAAGGATAAATACTTGGATCTGGCCTCGACCTCGGCTCTGCTGCGCCTGCTGTCCGATCCGACGCGCGTGCGCCTGATCGCGCTGCTCGAGCGCGAGGAGCTGACCGTGGCCGAATTGTCAGGCGTGCTGCGCCTGGCGCAGCCGCGCGTGTCGACGCACCTGGCCAAACTCAAGGAAGCCGATCTCGTGCGCGACCGCCGCGCCGGCGTGTCGGCCTATTATCGCTACAACGCCGAGCTCGACGCGAAATCCGCCGCGCTGCTGCAGGCACTGCGTCACCATGTAGAGGATGCACTGATCGACAACGACGCGGCGCGCCTGCCGACCATCCTCGCGCAACGCGCGCGTGCGGAAGGCTGGGCCGACACGGTCGCGGGCGACATGGAGCGGCACTACTCGCCCGGTCGTACCTGGGAAGCGCTCGGGCGCGCACTTGCGGGACTGGTCGACATCGGCGATGTGCTCGATATCGCTTCGGGCGACGGCCTGCTCGCCGAGCTGCTCGCGCCGCACGCACGCACGATCGTCTGCGTCGACACGAGCGAGCGCGTCGTGCAGGCGGCGCGCACGCGCCTGAAAGCCTTCGACAACGTCGAGGTGCAGCTCGGCGATATGCAGAACCTCGAGCTCGGCACGCGTCAGTTCGATCTCGTGCTGCTGATGCACGCACTGACGTACAGCGAAGCACCGGCCAAGGCAATCGCGGAAGCCGCGCGCGTACTCAAGCCCGGCGGGCGCCTGCTCGCAACGACGCTGGCCAAGCATGCACATCGCGCCGCGGTCGAGCCGTTCGATCATCGCAATCTTGGCTTCAAGGAAACCGAGCTGCGCGAGTTCGCGCGCAAGGCGGGCTTGAAAGTGCTGAGCTGCGCACGCATCACGCGCGAACGCCGGCCACCGCATTTCGAAGTGTTATCGCTATTGGCAAGAAAGGAATAAGAGCCATTTGGCCACGGATTGTGCTGATGAGCACGGATAGAACGAATAAGACTGAAATCTTTATCCGTGTAATCCGTGGCGAAAACAGCTTTGAGGAAACCGCAATGAACAACAATCTAGCCTGGCTGCACCCCGAGCGCACGCAGAAGCTGCTTGACGCGCTCGCGCAGCGCATCCTGATCATCGACGGCGCGATGGGCACGATGCTGCAGAGCTACAAGCTCGACGAAGACGGCTACCGCGGCGAGCGTTTCGTCGATGGTCACGATGCGCGTGCGCACGACCACGCCGGCCACGTCTGCGATCTGAAGGGCAACAACGATCTGCTCTCGCTCACGCAGCCCGAGATCATCAAGGCCGTGCATATGGCTTATCTTGATGCGGGCGCGGACCTGATCGAGACCAACACGTTCAACGCAACGACGATCAGCCAGGCTGATTATCATCTTGAACATCTCGCCTACGAACTCAACGTCGCCGGCGCAAAGCTCGCACGCGAATGCTGCGATGCGGCCGAGGCGAAGACGCCCAACCAGTCGCGCTTCGTC
>VBNZ01000133.1:0-398 GCA_005877675.1 Gammaproteobacteria bacterium | reverse complement strand
CACCGCCTACCGCGAAGCGACGCGCGGGCTGATCGACGGCGGCGCGGATGTCATCATGGTCGAGACGATCTTCGACACGCTCAATGCCAAGGCCGCGCTGTATGCGGTTGCCCAGGAATTCGCGCGGCGCGGCGCGCGTCTGCCGATCATGATCTCAGGCACGATCACCGACATGTCCGGGCGCACGCTGTCGGGCCAGACCGCTGAGGCGTTCTACTACTCGCTGCGTCACGCGCGACCCTTGTCGATCGGTTTGAATTGCGCGCTCGGCGCGAGCGAACTGCGCGCCTATGTCGACGCACTGTCCAACGTCGCGGAATGCTATGTCTCGACGCATCCGAATGCCGGCCTGCCGAACGCGTTCGCGGAATACGACGAGACGCCAGAGCAGATGGCGG
>VBNZ01000132.1:6227-7441 GCA_005877675.1 Gammaproteobacteria bacterium | reverse complement strand
CGGAGACTATGCGCCATTTTATGGCGCGCGCGTGGCCCGGCAACGTGCGCGAGCTGCGCCATACGGCGCAGCGTTGCTACATCCTCGCAAGAAACGACGTGCTTGATCCGCCGGCCGAACAGATGGCCCGTGCCCGTCTGGATAGCGATGGCTCGGTACACTTTCATGTCGGCATGACCCTCGATGACGTCGAGCGCGAGATGCTGCTCAAGACCCTCGCTTTCCACGGCAACAATAAGCGCCAAGCGGCACGCGCGCTGGGCATTACCGCGAAGACCATCTACAACCGCTTGTTGCGCTATCGTCAGTCCGGTCTGATCGGCGACGCGGAAGTCGGCGAGCCGGAGATCGATTGAGTCAAGCTAAAATTTTCATTCGAGTGAAAATTTTTCCGACGGCATCTATCAATTGATCGCAACCAGCTTCGATGCGACGCCGGCCAATACGTTGGCATGTTTCTTCCTTACGCTTATTTCGAGCCCCAGGATGCGGAGTTCAGCGGCCGTCGCCGGTTGCGCCTTGCGTATGGATGCGCAGGTGCAATCGGCGGCGGAGTTGGGGCAGCAACTCATCCGATGCGTACTTGCTCGTGGGGAGATCTCTCATGAATCTAACCTTGAGTCTGGGTCCACTGGTTTCGCTGATCGCCGGCATTTTGATATTGATCGTGCCGCGATTGCTCAACTATATCGTGGCCATTTACCTGATTCTTTTTGGCCTGATAGGCCTGTTCGGTAATCATCTTCACTTATAGCGGACGCCAATTGCACGAACTGGCGCGGACCCATGTCGTCATTGCGAAACGCGGATCGGCTGCGCATCAGGCTTCAAGGAGAACGAAATGACACTGGGCACAATACTGTTGATCGTTCTACCGCTGATGTTGCTCGGGGCGATTCCGACCTGGCCGCGCAGCAGGAGCTGGGCTACGCTCCTAGTGGTACCTTGAGCGTGGTCTTGCTGGTGTGATCGTGCTGTTGTCTATGGGAGGGCTATAGGCTCGAATGGGTCTCAGCGGCGCTATGGATATCCTAGGCGCGCAGCGCAAATCGCAGCGATCGATTCCCTTGACGCGCCTGATTGTCGCGGCGGTATTCGCGTTTGCGTTGGCAGCCTGTTCGTCACTGCGCCCAGACTTCGTCAAGCAGGCTTCCAGCGCGCTGCCGCCGGCCACAGATACGCCGTCGGCGCGCTATATCGCAGCCGAATTGCGC
>VBNZ01000132.1:0-6021 GCA_005877675.1 Gammaproteobacteria bacterium | reverse complement strand
TCGATGCGCTCGACGCGCACGAAAAAATCGAGGTGCGCCTGTTCAACCCATTTCGCACGCGCAACCCATCAGCTCTTTCGAAAGCCGCCCAATTTCTGCTCGAAGGCAGGCGGCTCAATCGGCGCATGCACAACAAGTCGTTCATCACAGACAACGTCGCGGCCGTCATCGGCGGACGCAATATCGGCGATCATTATTTCGATGCCAGTTATGACAACAATTTTCGCGACCTGGATGTGATAGCGATCGGTCCGGTTGTTGGCGAAGCCTCGCGAGTCTTCGATGACTATTGGAATTGCGACGCCGCCTACCCTGTAACCGCTTTTCGCAATGCGCATGACAGCCAGGCCGATCTTGCACGGCTGCGCGTCGCGCTGGCCCATGATGCGCGTGCGTTTGCGCAATCCGACTACGCAGAGGCGGTGCTCGAAGAATTGCCGGAAGGCGCCTCAGCGGATCGTTTCGGCGATTGGTTCTGGGGGCCGGCGATCCTGGTCGCCGATCAACCCGAAAAAATAGAAGTGCATGGCGATGCCCCCGCATTGCGCATCGGCCCACAACTCAAAGCGGTGATCGACGCCGCACGCAGCGAAGTGCTGCTGGTCTCGCCGTATTTCGTGCCGGGCAAAAGCGGTACGCGCTTTCTTACCGACTTGGCGCAACGTGGCGTGAGTACACAAGTACTTACCAATTCGCTCGCTTTGACCGACGAGCCGGCGGCGCATTCCGGCTACGCGCATTACCGGCAGCCTTTGCTCGCAGCAGGCGTGCAACTGTATGAGTTGCAGCCGGCCCCAGGTGCGCCGCAATCCGCAACGGCGGGCGGCACCTCATCCGGCGTCAGCCTGCATGCCAAAGCGGTAGTCGTGGATCGCGCGCACGTATTCATCGGCTCGCTCAACATGGACCAGCGCTCCAAACTGCTCAACACCGAGATGGGCGTAATCATCGATTCGCAACCGCTGGCGGAGGCAGTGAAACGCTTTTTCGATTCTGCAGTGCTGCCCGAAAATGCATTTCACGTTGTGCTGCAGAAAGCACCGGAATCAGCCAATGCGCATATGACCTGGCTATGGCGCAAAGACGGAAAAGCCATGAGTTCTGAAAGCGATCCGGACGTCTCGGCTATCAGGCGCCTGGAAACGTTGGTCATATCGCTGTTGCCGATCGAGGGCTTGTTGTGATGCTCCCAGCCTTCGCCAGCACTGCGCGAATATTTCCTAAACATAAGTTGCTGCGCATTCTTTTTCTCATAGGGTGTCTGTCGGCACCCGCCTTTTCTCAATCAACCACCCCAGAGGAAATTGAACAACGCAGGATCCAGTACCTGATCAGCGCGATCGCCGATCTCAAGGATACGACGTTCATTCGTAATGGCAGCGAATACAACGCGCAGCGGGCCGCGAATCACCTGCGCCTCAAGCTTCGCTTTGCCGGCAATCGCGTCAAGACTGCCGAGGATTTCATCGTCTGCTGTGCGACCACTTCATCGATGAGTGGCGAGAAATACTGGATCAAATTTCCCGACGGTCATATGGTTGAGTCCGCCACGTTCCTGCGCGAAAAACTTGCTGCTTACGCATTGGATAGCTCCAACCCGCAGCAGTGATCCGGCGCAGGGCGAACACATCTGTGATGACCTCTAGTGGAAAGTGATGTCCTGAGAAAACCGAAGGACTCACGAAACAGGTCCCTCTCGTTCGACCATTGATACCGCCATCGGGCCGCCAAGGCAGATCAGTGATCGATAGGGATCAACCAAGGGCAGCTTCGCCGAGTATACCCAGACTCCTCGCGTGAGCCGTCGTGATGACGCCGATCTCAATTTTTCACTTCGACCGCATCGCGGATCTGATGAGCCGTTCCGCAGACCCACAGTGGCCCGCGGCGATCTCGTGCAGGAAGTCGTACGACTAAAGGAACAGCCGGGCAATTTCATCCTGGCACATGGAGGCGCCCGATTCGCCCGAAGCCTGGTTGCCTGCGGCCTCATTGACGAATATCGACTGGTCATTCATCCGGTTGTGCTGGGCCAAGGGCAACCGCTGTTCACCGGACTGGACAGCCCGGTTGATCTGCGGCTAATCAGCGCAATCCCCTTCGACTCTGGCGTCGTGGCAGCCGTCTACCAACCGGCGTGAACTGTCGCGCGGACCACGAGAAATGGCCGTAGGACGCCATAGCAGCCAGTACAAACACCTGTCATTGTTGACAGTAGCCGTCTCAAAACGCGCGATCATAATGCGCTGAGTTGTTCCAGGCCCTTACCTGTCACAGCAATTCGCCGCGAGAAGGTTTGTTATGACTGCGCTATTCACGCAACAACGGTACTGTCTTGGCGTCGCGCTCGGCGCCCGAGACGCCTACACCGACAATCATTGCGCACGCGTCGAGGCGTTGAGTCTGGAGCTTGGGATTCAGTGCAAACTCGGTGCGGCCGAGCTCGAACTGCTGAGCACGGCTGCAAGACTGCATGATGTGGGAAAGATCGGTATCCCAGATTCAATCCTGCTAAAACCAGGCCGCTTGGATCCGAGCGAATGGCAAACCATGAAAACCCACGCTGTGCGCGGGCAAGAGATTTGTCAGGCTATTGCACATCCCGATGCGAAGCTGATCGGCATCGTCGTCCGGCACCACCATGAAGCGATGGACGGTAGCGGATACCCTGACGCGTTATCAGGCGAAGAGATTCCGCTGTATTCCAGAATCATCCGCGTGGCCGACTGCTACGACGCGATGACGACCACGCGCCCTCATCAGCCAGCGCGACCGCATGAGCGCGTGATGGAAATACTCAGAAGCGAATGCGGGACGAAGCTCGACCCTGCGGTCTTCAGCCATTTCGAAGCGATCGCATTCGATCGTGAGCGCCGGACCAGCTTCAACTCGCGACCTCTCGTGCCGAAGCAGCCCGGCATTGAACGAAGACGGCCAACGCTTGTAGCACGCCGCACAATTAAGCCGCTCCTATCCTGACGCAGCCCCCGAGAGGGCCGCGTCAGACACGCGGTTTGGCGTCGGCTCGATAGCCGCCCTGCCCTAGCAATTCACACTGCACTCGCCGGCGTTCAGCCCGTTAGCGCGGGCTATCGCGTTAACGGGCCGATTCACTGCATCGATCTCGGTGCCTAGTGTGATCGTTTGCGCATCAAGGCTACCCCGGCGACCATGGCGATGAGCAGCGCCAAGAGGAACCAACGATTATTGACGGGCGCCGGCACAGCAGGTTGCGCGACTTGGGCTTGCACCACGGCGACCGTAACGGTGCTGGAGCAATGCGCCGCCGCCGGACATGTCGGATCGCCGCCGCCGCTTGCCGTCGCGGAGTTGTTGCCGTTGGTCGCAGACGCACTCACGCTAACGTTCAGCTGCAGCGCCGTGCTGCCCGATGGCGCCAACGTGCCGATGAAGGTGCAGGTCAACGCCGCGTTGCCGTTACAGCTCCAGTTCGCGCCAACGGCTGACGTCAAAGTGATGCCCGCCGGCAACGTATCGGTCAGGGTGATGTTGGCCGACGTTGCGGCGGTGCCGGTGTTGGTTACAGCAACGGTATAGCTCGCTGGCTGACCGACGACGAACACGCTCGACGATGCGGTCTTCACGACCGTCAGCTGTGGCGGATCTATGACAACAGCCACGGAACCCGAACAATGTGCAGCGGCCGGACAGGTCGGATCGCCACCGCCGCTTGCTGTGGCGGTATTGTTGCCACTCGCTGCGGCCGCACTCACGTTGACGTTCAGTGTGAGCAATGTGCTCGCCGACGGGGCAAGTGTACCGGTGAACGTGCAGCTCAGATTGCTCGTACCCGTGCACGTCCAGTTGGCACCGCTGGCGCTGGCCAAGGTAATGCCGGCCGGCAGGACGTCGCTGAGCGTGATGTTGCCGAACGTTGCTGCCGAACCACTGTTGACGATCGTTACCGCATAGCTCGCCGGATGACCCACAACGAATGGATTGGGCGTTGCGGTTTTGCTCACCGTCAATTGCGGTGCAGTGACGCCTACCACAACGGTGCCGCTGCAGCGTGCGGTTGCTGGACAGGTCGGATCGCCGCCGCCGCTCGCCACGGCCGTATTGTCGGCGACGGTCGCCGATGCGCCGACCGTCACGTTGAGCGTGAGCACCGTGCTCGCTGCGGCATTGAGCGTGCCGCTGAACGTGCAACTCAGGCTCGTCGTGCCGCTGCAGCTCCAATTGGTCCCGCTCGCGCTTGCCAGCGTGATGCCGCTGGGCAAGTTGTCGGCGACGGTGATCGGCGCGGTGGTCGCCGCAGTGCCATTGTTGGTAACCGTGATCACGTAGCTCGCCAGCGCGCCAACCACAAACGGATTCGGCGAAGCCGTCTTGTTGAGCGCGAGGATCGGCACCGCTGCGAGCGGTGTGATTTCCGTTCCCGAGCAGCCGGTGCCGGGCGGACAGACATTGGTCCCGGAAACCGTCGCGATGTTAGTGACCGAGCCGTTGGTGACGTCGCTGCTGGTCAACGTGTAAGTACCGGTACACGTCACCGTGCCGCCTGCCGCGCCAGCACAGCAATCATCGGATCGGAGATGGTGATGCCGGTGGCCGGGCCATTGCCGCTATTGGCGACTGTGATCGTGTAGTTGATTTGATCGCCCGGATCGCTCTGGTTACTGGGCGCCACCACCGCGTTGTTAGGGACGCCGATCTTGGTGGTGTTGATCACTGCGACCAGCGTGAGCGATGTAACCGCCGTAGCCGAGCAGGTCGAGCCGGCTGTGGTCGGATTACATACATTGCCGGCGGTGGTCGTCGCGGTGTTCGACACGCTGCCCGCAGAAATATCGGCGGCCGTCAGCGTGTAAGTCGCTGTGCAGATCAGCGATGCGCCAGCATTCAGGCCGGTCGGCAGCGTCACCGGTGAGCCACCGATCGTGCAGTTGAGGGACGGTAGCAGCGGATCGTTGAGTGTCACGCCAGCGGCAGCGCCGGTGCCGTTGTTCGCCACCGTGATCGTGTACGCGATCGTATCGCCCTGATTGCTTTGCGTGCCCGGTGCGACAACATTGTTATTGAGCACGCCCGATTTGGTCGTATTCAACTGCGGTGCTGCGACGCTAACCGGCACAGAACCGGTGCAACGCGCGGCGGCCGGGCAAGTTGGATCACCACCCCCGCTTGCGGTCGCCGTATTGTCGCCGGTCGTTGCCGACGCGGCGACTGCGACATTCAGCGTGAGCTGCGTATTCGCGCTCGCGACCAACGTGCCGCTGAACGTGCAGCTGAGCGTACTCGTGCCGGTGCAGCTCCAGTTCGTTCCGCTTGCGCTGGTAAGCGTGATACCGGCCGGCAATGTGTCGGCAATGGTGATCGCGCCAGCCGTCGTCGCGCTGCCGGTGTTGCTCACCGTGATCGAGTAGCTCGCAGGCAGACCGACCGTGAACGACGCAGGGCTCGCCGACTTCGTCACCGTCAGCTGCGGCGCACCGGCGGTGCCACCGTTGCCGGTGTTGTCGGTGTTGTTGCCAAGGTTCGGATCGGGTTCGGTCGCCGACACCGTCGAGGCGTTGTCGAACGCACCTGCCGCGTTGATGGTTGCCGTAACGGTGATCGTGGCGTTCGCGCCCGAAGCCAGGCTCGCAATCGTGCACGGCAGCGCCGCACAACTGCCGCCGCTGACATTGGTGATCGTCAGGTTGCTCGGGGTATCGGTGACTTGCACATTGGTCGCCGTCGATGGACCGGCATTCGCAACCACGAGCGTGTACGTCAGCGTCTGACCCACGGTATAGGGACCAGCTGTGACCAAGGTCTTGTTCACCGACACATCGGCGGACGCGCCTGCTGTACCGCCGTTGCCGGTGTTATCGGTGTTGTTGCTAAGGTTCGGATCGGGTTCGGTCGCCGACACCGTCGAGGCGTTGTCGAATGCGCCCGCTGCGTTGATGGTTGCGGTAACGGTGATCGTCACGTTGGCACCAGACGCGAGACTCGCAATCGTGCACGGCAGTGCCGCGCAGCCACCACCGCTGACGTTGGTGATCGTCAAGTTGC
>VBNZ01000321.1:2205-2685 GCA_005877675.1 Gammaproteobacteria bacterium | reverse complement strand
AGACCAATAACGTGCGCCCGCTTTACCAACTGATGCCCTGGTACAAGGCCGAGCAACTTGGCGAGCGCCGGCCGTTCTGGTTCAAGGCGTCGAGTGGCACAGAGTTGCTGGGCTTCCTTACCCTGCCACCGGGCCGCGGCGAGAAAAATCTTCCGACCGTGCTAATTGCCCACGGCGGTCCACTTGGCATCAACGACCCGTGGAGCCTCGGCGGCTCTTGGGAGAACAACGAAGCGCAGTTCCTTGCCTCGCGCGGCTACGCGGTCGTGCAAATCGAATACCGCGGCTCGGGCGGACGCGGCAAGAATTTCGAGGATTCGGGCAAGCAGCAGATGGGCACTGGCATGATGCAGGACATGCTCGACGGCCTGCATTGGACCATCGACAAGGGTTATGTCGACAAGAATCGCGTCTGCGTCTACGGTGCGAGCTACGGCGGCTACACCGCGTTTGAACAACCGGTATATGCGCCGCAGGGTA
>VBNZ01000321.1:623-2152 GCA_005877675.1 Gammaproteobacteria bacterium | reverse complement strand
TTCCTGCGCGAAGCCTGGGGCATGGACGATCCGGCTTACGTGCGCAACAACTCTGCGATCGATCAAGTGGGTAAGTTCAACGTGCCGGTGCTGATCATCCACGGCGAAGACGACAAGCGCGTTCCGGTGAAGAACGCCGAGGAAATGCGCGACGCGCTGACCAAGGCTGGCAAGCCGGTGGAATACATGGTGCGACCGAAAGAAGGTCACGGGTTTTTCAAAGAAGAGAACAACGTCGATCGGTACAAGATCACCGAGGCGTTTCTGGAGAAGTACCTCGGACCAGGTAGCGCGGTGGCGACCAACTGAGCAGTGACGTTCCATGTAGCAAAAACGCCCGGCCCATGCCGGGCGTTTTCTTTCAGGCATTCGCAACAACCTTGCAGTAGGCTTGCATCATGCCCAACCGACTTTCCACCGAAACCAGCCCCTACCTGCGCCAGCATGCCGACAATCCGGTCGACTGGTGGCCGTGGAACGCCGAGGCGCTCGCGGCCGCGCGCGCGCAGGACAAACCGATACTGCTGTCGATCGGCTACAGCGCCTGCCACTGGTGCCATGTGATGGCGCACGAGAGCTTCGAGGACGAAGCCACGGCGCGCGTGATGAACGACAAATTCATTTGTATAAAAGTGGATCGCGAGGAGCGCCCCGATCTCGACAAGATCTACCAGCTTGCGCACCAGGCGCTGACGCAGCGCGGCGGCGGCTGGCCGCTGACGGTGTTCCTGGCGCCCGACGATCTCGCGCCGTTCTATGCGGGCACGTATTTCCCGAAGGAGGCGCGCTACGGCATGCCGCCGTTCGCCCATGTGCTTGAACAGGTGCGTGGTTTCTGGGATCAACGCCGATCCGAGGTACGGCGTCGGCGCCGCGCATGCGGGTGCGCTGGACGCGGCGCCGATTCGCGCGGCGGTTGAGCAGATCGAGCGGGGCTTTGATCCGGTTTATGGCGGGCATCGTGGCGCGCCGAAGTTTCCGCATTGTGCGGAGATGGAGTTGTTGCTGGATCTTGCCGAGGAGCTGCGAGCGCCCCCTCACCCAACCCTCTCCCCCGACGATAAAGCTGTCGGGGGAGAGGGCTTGCGGGGCATGGTGGAATTGACGCTGGCGCGCATCGCGGCCGGCGGCATCCACGATCAGATCGGCGGCGGGTTTTGCCGCTACAGCGTGGACGAGCGCTGGGAGATTCCGCACTTCGAGAAGATGCTGTACGACAACGCGCAGCTGCTGCCGCTCTACGCATGGGGCGCGACTTGCGCGGATGAGAGCCGCGTTCGCGTCGCACATGCGCTGCTCGCGTGGCTGCTGCGCGAGATGACCGCCAGCGAGGGCGGTTTCTATACCGCGCTCGATGCCGATTCGGAGCATGAGGAAGGCAAGTTCTACGTGTGGCAGCGCGACGACGTGCGCGCGCTGCTCAGCGATGAGGAGTACGCGGTCGCTGCGGCGTATTTCGGTTTCGACCGTGCTCCGAATTTCGAAGGGGTGGCGTGGAATCCGATCGTGTCGCAGTCGCTCGATGCGGT
>VBNZ01000321.1:0-588 GCA_005877675.1 Gammaproteobacteria bacterium | reverse complement strand
TCGGCCCGCGCCAAGCTGTTCGCGGCGCGGCAGCTGCGCGTGCGGCCCGGTCTCGACGACAAAATTCTTACCGCGTGCAACGCGTTGATGATCGCCGGCATCGCGCGCGCTGCGCGCATGCTCGATGCCGCGCCGCTGCTCGGGCTTGCCGACAATGCGCTCGATTTTTTGCATCGCGCCGCGTGGCGCGAGGGTCGCTTGTTTGCGAAGACCGGCGAGGACAGTGCGAAGTTTCCGGCATATCTTGACGACCACGCGTTTCTGCTCGATGCGCTGATCGAATGCCTGCAATGCCGCTGGAGCGATCGCGACCTGGTGTGGGCGCTCGCGCTTGCGGATGCGTTGCTTGAACGCTTTGAAGATCGCGAGCGTGGCGGCTTTTATTTTACCGCGCACGATCACGAGGCTTTGCCGCAGCGGCCCAAGCCGTTCGCGGACGAGGCGATTCCTTCGGGCAACGGCGTCGCCGCGCGCGCGTTGTTGCGGCTCGGACATCTGATTGGCCAGACGCGCTATCTCGATGCGGCCGAGCGCACACTGCGCGCGGCGTATCCGGTGATGCAACAGATGCCGGCGGCTTGCGCGACG